>CALMAR010000176.1 GCA_937859855.1 uncultured Kineosporia sp. | reverse complement strand
CAGCAGCCCGGCCCAGGCCAAGTCCGGGCTGCTGCGTCAGCTGTTCGGCAGCCAGCTGTCCGCCGCCACGCTCGAGATCCTCGACCAGCTGGTCGGTGGCTCGTGGCCGGACCCGGCCGAACTGACCACAGCGACCGAGCGGCTGGCCGTGCTCAGCGTGCTGGTCAGCGCGGAGCGCAACGAGCGCTTCGACGCGGTGGAGGACGAGCTGTTCCGGTTCTCCCGGATGGTGGCCGGCGATCAGGGTCTGCGGGACGCGTTCGCGGCCCGGACCAGCGGCAGCGCGCGGAAGACCGCTCTGGTGGACACCCTGCTGGGTGGCCGGGTGGCACCCGAGACGATGACCCTGGCTACCCAGGCGGCGACCAGCACGCGGAGGCGCCGGACCGAACAGATCCTGGACGACTACGTGCAGGAGGCTGCCGATCGGCGCCACCAGCTGGTGGCTCAGGTTGTGGTGGCCACAAGTCTGAGCGAACAGCAGCACGACCGGCTGGCCTCCATCTTGGGCCGGATGTTCGATCGGCCAATCCGGCTGAATGTCGAGATCGATCCGGACGTGATCGGCGGGATCCGGGTCCAGGTGGCCGGCGAGCTGCTGGACAGCACGATCGCTGGCCGGTTGAACGAGGTTCAGCGGGCGATGGCCGGCTGACTCCGCCGGAGCGGCTCAGATTTGAGATCCTGTTCTTAGGCAGCAACCCAGCACCGACGCAACGCACCGCGCACAACGAAGCGAGAACGCAGCCGAGTGGGGGCGTTCAACGAGTAGAGAGCAGGGATTCCAGATGGCGGAACTCACCATCCGGCCGGAGGAGATCCGGGATGCCCTGGACGCCTTCGTCCAGTCCTATGACCCCACCGCGGCCGACCGGGAAGAGGTGGGCCGGGTCGCTGAGGCGATGGATGGCATCGCCCGGGTCGAGGGACTTCCCAATGCGATGGCCAACGAGCTGCTCCTGTTCGAGGACGGCACGCTCGGCCTGGCCCAGAACCTCGACGTCCGCGAGATCGGGGTCGTGGTGCTGGGCGAGTTCAGCGGGATCGAGGAGGGCCAGCAGGTCAAGCGGACCGGCGAGGTGCTCTCGGTGCCGGTGGGCGACAACTTCCTCGGACGGGTGATCGACCCGCTCGGACGCCCGATCGACGGGCTCGGCGACATCGAGTCCACTGAGCGCCGCGCGCTGGAGCTGCAGGCTCCCGGGGTGATGATGCGCAAGTCGGTGCATGAGCCGCTGATGACCGGGATCAAGGCGATCGACGCGATGACCCCGATCGGCCGGGGGCAGCGCCAGCTGATCATCGGCGACCGGCAGACCGGCAAGACCGCGGTCGCGATCGACACGATCATCAACCAGAAGGACAACTGGGCCTCCGGCGACCCCGCCAAGCAGGTGCGCTGCATCTACGTGGCGATCGGGCAGAAGGGGTCCACCGTCTCTTCGGTCCGGCGCTCGCTCGAAGAGGCTGGAGCGCTGGAGTACACCACGATCGTCAATTCCCCGGCCTCCGACCCGGCTGGCTTCAAGTACCTGGCGCCCTACACCGGATCGGCCATCGGCCAGCACTGGATGTACGACGGCAAGCACGTGCTGATCGTGTTCGATGACCTGTCCAAGCAGGCTGCGGCCTATCGGGCGGTGTCGTTGCTGCTGCGCCGGCCGCCCGGGCGTGAGGCCTACCCGGGCGACGTGTTCTACCTGCACTCCCGGCTGCTGGAACGCTGCGCCAAGCTGTCCGACGCGCTGGGCGCGGGCTCGATGACCGGCCTGCCGATCATCGAGACCCAGGCCAACGACGTCTCGGCCTACATCCCGACCAACGTCATTTCGATCACCGACGGTCAGCTGTTCCTGCAGTCCGACCTGTTCAACGCCAACCAGCGCCCGGCGGTCGACGTCGGGATCTCGGTCTCCCGGGTCGGCGGCTCGGCGATGACCAAGGCGATGAAGGCGGTCACCGGTTCGATCAAGGTGGACCTGGCCCAGTTCCGGGCGCTGGAGGCGTTCGCGATGTTCGCCTCTGACCTGGACGCCGCCTCCCGCCAGCAGCTGGCCCGCGGCGAGCGGCTGATGGAACTGTTCAAGCAGCCGCAGTACAGCCCATATCCGATGGAGGAGCAGGTCGTCTCGGTGTGGCTGGGGACCACCGGGAAGCTGGACAAGCTGGACGTGGGCGACGTCCGCAAGTTCGAGCGCGAGTTTCTGGATCATCTGCGCCGCAGTACCAGCATCCTGAAGACCATCGCCGAGACCGGCCAGTTCAGCGACGACACCGCCAGCTCATTGGAGCAGGAGGTGGGCTCGTTCACCAGCGCCTTCACCGGTGGCGGCAGCGGTGGCGGCTACCAGGTCGGACACGAGGAGTCGCAGCCGCTGGCCGATGACCAGATCGAGCAGGAGCAGATCGTCCGGCAGAAGCGCTGAGGATTGCTGACCGGGAAGGGTTCGGATCGAAACGGTTAGGAGCGGTAGATGCCAGGTCAGCGCGAGTATCGCGCGAAGATCCGGTCGACCCAGTCGCTGGAGCGAATCTTCCGGGCGATGGAGCTGATCGCGACGTCGCGGATCGCCAAGGCGCGGCAGGCGGTCACCTCGTCTTCTCCGTACGCCCGTGCGATCACCCGCGCCGTCTCGGCGGTGGCCACCTTCTCCAATGTCGACCATGTGCTGACCCGCGAGAAGGACGAGGTGCGCCGGGCCGGCGTGTTGCTGATCACCAGCGATCGGGGGATGGCCGGTGCCTACTCCTCCAACGTGCTGAAGGAGGGTGAGCAGCTGGCCGAGCGACTGCGCAGCGAGGGCAAGGAGATCGCCACCTATATCGCTGGGCGTAAAGGGGTGGCGTTCTTCGGATTCCGGCGCCGTACGGTCACCGAGCAGTGGACCGGTTTCTCCGACTCGCCGCGGTTCGACAACGCCCGGGAGATCGGGCGCCGTCTGGTCGAAGACTTCCTCAAGGACTACGAGGACGGCGGCATTGACGAGATCCACATCGTCTACAGCCGGTTCGTCAGCCTCGTCTCCCAGGAGCCGGAGACGATCCGGCTGCTGCCGCTGGAAGTGGTCGAGGGGGAGGAGGCGCCTGCCGATGACGACCTGCTGCCGCTCTACAACTTCGAGCCGAATGCGGCCGAGGTGCTGGACGCCCTGCTGCCCAAGTACATCAACAGCCGGGTGTTCAACGCACTGCTGCAAGCCTCGGCCAGCGAACTCGCCGCCCGTCAGCGGGCGATGAAGTCGGCCAGCGACAACGCCAAGGAACTGATCCGCACCTACACCCGGCTGGCCAACCAGGCCCGTCAGGCCGAGATCACCCAGGAGATCAGTGAGATCGTGGGTGGCGCCGACGCTCTGGCCGGCGCCACCTGATCAGCGACGCCTCGGCGACTCGATCCGCAGACCGTTCGACCCACCGCTCGACAGGAGAGATGACAATGACCGCCACCGAGATCGAGACCGAGGCGACCAGGGAGCAGGGCGGCACCGGCCGGGTGGCCCGGGTGATCGGGCCAGTGGTGGACATCGAGTTCCCCGCGGATGCGCTGCCGGACATGTATGCGGCGCTCTACATCGACTACACCCTCAGCGGTATCGACATCAGACTGTGGCTCGAGGTCGCCCAGTACGTGGGGGACAGCATGATCCGCGCGATCGCGCTCAAGCCGACCGATGGGCTGGTCCGGGGGATGGCGGTACAGGACACCGGTGGCCCGATCACGGTCCCGGTCGGCGATGTCACCAAAGGCCATGTTTTCAACGCCATCGGCGACGTGCTCAACCTGGAGGAGGGTGAGACGCTCAAGGTGACCGAGCGCTGGCCGATCCACCGTGAGCCGCCGGCCTTCGACCAACTCGAAGGCCGGACCGAGATGTTCCAGACCGGGATCAAGGTCATCGACCTGCTCACCCCGTATGTGCAAGGCGGCAAGATCGGCCTGTTCGGCGGGGCCGGGGTCGGCAAGACCGTGCTGATCCAGGAGATGATCGCCAGGGTCGCGCGCGACCACGGCGGCGTGTCGGTGTTCGCCGGGGTCGGCGAGCGCACCCGCGAGGGCAACGACCTGATCGCGGAGATGGACGAGGCCGGGGTGCTGCCGCAGACCGCGCTGGTCTTCGGCCAGATGGACGAGCCGCCGGGCACCCGGCTGCGGGTGGCGCTGTCGGCCTTGACCATGGCCGAGTACTTCCGGGACGTGCAGGGCCAGGACGTGCTGCTGTTCATCGACAACATCTTCCGGTTCACCCAGGCTGGCTCGGAGGTCTCCACGCTGCTCGGCCGGATGCCGTCAGCGGTGGGGTATCAGCCCAACCTGGCCGACGAGATGGGCATCCTGCAGGAGCGCATCACCTCCACTCGCGGACATTCCATCACCTCCATTCATGCCATCTACGTGCCCGCAGACGACTACACCGACCCAGCGCCAGCCACCACCTTCGCCCACCTGGACGCCACCACCGAGCTGTCCCGTGAGATCGCCTCGCTCGGTATCTATCCGGCCGTGGATCCACTGAGCTCGACGTCGCGGATCCTCGACCCCCGCTACATCTCGGCGGATCACTACAACACCGCGATCCGGGTCAAGCAGATCCTGCAGCGGAACAAGGAACTGCAGGACATCATCGCCCTGCTCGGCGTGGACGAACTGTCCGAGGAGGACAAGATCGTGGTGCAGCGGGCCCGCCGGATTCAGCGGTTCCTGTCCCAGAACACCTACGTGGCCAAGCAGTTCACCGGTATCGAGGGCTCGACCGTGCCGCTGGACGAGACCGTCGAGGCGTTCAGCAAGATCTGCGACGGCGAGTACGACCATGTCGCCGAGCAGGCCTTCTTCATGTGCGGCGGCCTGGACGACGTCGACCGCAAGTGGGAGACGATCCAGAAGGAGACTGGCGGCGCCTGATCGGGGCCGATCCGCTCGTGCTTATAGTTGAACTGTCCCCTAGACAGAAGTGGATCGCGGATGACGCTGCGGGTTGAACTGGTCAGCGCGGAGGCCAAGGTGTGGTCGGGTGACGCCTCCCAGATCATCCTGCGCACCACTGAGGGTGACATGGGGGTGCTCACCGGGCACGAGCCCACGCTGGCAGTGCTCGCCCCCGGCCAGATCAGGATCCTGAGTGAGGGTGGTTCGCCGGTGATCGCCGAGGTGGAGGATGGCTTCCTCTCGGTCGAGCACGATCGGGTCACGGTCGTGTCCGACAGTGCCAGCCTGGTCTCGGGTGCGGATGGCTGAGGGCGGCAGACGGGACCCCCACCCGGTTGGCGGGCCGCCGAGGGGATGCGGGTGCGCGTGGGGGGGCTAGAGGCGCCGCTGATCGTGCTCGCTGCGCTGATCATCCTGTTCGGGGCTCTGCTGGGCGGTTTCGTGCTGCGGCATCTCTTTCTCGGCCGCCGCCCGGGGAGTTTTGACTGCTCGCTGCGCCAGGATCTGAACCGGCGCTCGGGTGGCTGGATGCTGGGAGTCGCCCGTTATCAGGTCGATCGCCTCGAATGGTTCCGGATCTTCAGCTTCACTCCGCGCCCGAGACGCACCCTCGATCGCTCGGCTCTGGTCGTGCGGGACTGGTATCCACCGGCCGACAGTGACGTCGATTCGCTGATGCCCGAATCGGTGATCGTGCGATGTCAGTACCAGCGCGAAGAACTCGAATTCGCCATGACCGAAGCCGACTACAACGGCTTCTCGACGTGGCTGGAGTCTGCCCCGCCCGGTCTCCCGCCGCTGGCCCTCTAGGGCGCGCTGGGCCGATACTTCCTCCACTGCATCATTTCCATCGCGCTCACCCGCTAAACCTTTTCGTTGTTCTTGCCTCCGGGGACCCAGAGCACGTCGCCCCGGGGCCCGTTGGCGGTCCGGCAGAGTATGAACAGCAGATCGCTGAGACGGTTCAAGTAGCGTGCGGTCTCCGGGTTGACTCCGCCGTCCGGTTCATCGCCGTGCTGCGCGATCGCCGCCCAGACCGATCGCTCGGCCCGCCGGGTCACCGTGCGGGCAACGTGCAGAAGCGCTGATCCCATTGTCCCGCCCGGCAGCACGAACGACCGCAACGGCGGCAGTTCGGCGTTCCACTGGTCACAGGCCTGTTCCAGCCGGGCGATGTAGTCCGGCGTGATCCGCAGCGGCGCGGACTTCGATCTCTGTCCACCCGGCTGCTCCCGTAGCGGCGTGCACAGGTCGGCACCGACGTCGAACAGGTCATTCTGCACCTGCTGGAGCAGGGTGAGCATGTCCGGCCCGAGCCGGTCACCTGAGGTGGCCAGGGCCACTCCGATCGCACAGTTGGCCTCATCGACCTCGGCAAAGGCAATCAGCCGGGGATCGGTCTTACTGGTTCGGCTGAAGTCGCCGAGGCCGGTGGTGCCGTCGTCGCCGGTCCGGGTGTAGATGCGGGTCAGGTTCACCATGGCCTCAGCTTTGCACGCAGCCGGAGCCCCCTACGATCGGCTGTTGTGGATGCATTCCGGGTCGCAGGCGGCGCCAAACTGAAGGGCGCGGTCCGGGTTCCCGGGGCCAAGAACAGCGTGCTCAAGCTGATGTCGGCCGCCCTGCTGGCGCAGGGCACCACCACGCTGGTGGACGTGCCGGACATTCTCGATGTCCGGATCATGGCCGAGCTGCTGCGCCGGTTGGGCTGCGACGTGCAGTACGAGCCCGGCCGCGGAGCGCTGAGCATCGCGGTGCCGGACCGGCCCGGGCATGTCTGCGACTACGACCTGGTGCAATCGATGCGCGCCTCGATCAGTGTGCTCGGCCCGTTGCTGGCCCGCTGTGGAGAGGTCCAGGTGGCGATGCCGGGCGGGGACGCGATCGGCTCCCGGGGCCTGGACATGCATGTGGCTGGGTTGGAGCTGCTCGGCGCGAAAGTCGTTCTGGAGCACGGGTACCTTATCGCGACCGCACCAGAAGGCTTGCGCGGGGCCACCATCCGGCTCGCCTTCCCGAGCGTGGGTGCGACCGAGAACCTGGTCACTGCGGCCGTGGTGGCGCGGGGCCGGACGGTGCTGGAGAACGTCGCCCGCGAGCCGGAGATCGTCGATCTGTGCCGGATGTTGCGCCGGATGGGCGCGAAGATCGACGGCATCGCCACCTCCACTCTGGAGGTGCAGGGCGTGGCCGGGTTGCACGAATGCGAGCATCGCGTCGTCCCGGATCGGATCGTGGCCGGCACCTGGGCGTTCGCGGCCGCCATCACCGGCGGCGACGTGGTGATCCGCAATGGCGAGCAGAGCCACCTGGAACTGGTGCTGAGCAAGCTGGTCGACACCGGCTGCGAGGTCGAGGGACTGGCGGACGGGTTCCGGGTGGTGGGCCCGGCCCGGCCTGCCGCGGTGGACGTCGCCACCCTGCCGTACCCTGGGTTCCCCACCGATCTGCAGCCGTTCATGGTTGCCCTGGTGGCGATCTCGGACGGCGCGGCGATGATCACCGAGAACCTGTTCGAGGCCCGGTTCCGGTTCGTGCAGGAGATCGCCCGGCTGGGGGCTCAGGTCCGGGTGGACGGTCATCACGCGTTCGTCCGCGGCATTCCGCAGCTGTCCGGAGCGCCGGTGCAGGCCAGTGATATCCGGGCCGGTGCCGCGCTGGTGCTGGCCGGGCTGGCCGCCGAGGGCGAGACGGTGGTGCACGAGGCGGCCCACATCGACCGTGGCTACGACCGATTCGACTACGCCCTGCGGATGCTTGGTGCTGACGTGCGCCGGATCAGCGGCGAGGCGGCTCGGGGCCAGCCAGCACCGCCCGGGCAGTCTTCTCGTCGTCCATGAAAACCATCAGCCGGGGGCCTTGGGTGGTCGGGGCCAGAGTCGCCCGGATGCCGGAGGCGGCCAGCCGTAACCGCATCTGCTCGCCCTCGATGAAGGTGGCGGGGGAGGCCACCGTGACGAGCATGCCGTAGTCGTCCGGCTCGCCCCGATGCGGGCGCCGCTCGACCAGCGAGTGGCCAGGACTGTAGGCCCAGCGCAGGATCAGCATGAGGATTCCGACCGCCGCGATCGCGGCCAGGGGCCAGAGCACAAAGCTGAAGCTGTGCTCCGTCGTCACCTGTCGAGTGTGCGCCGCCCGCGGACGCCGAGCCAGTCCAAGCCGGACTGGCTCGGACTGGCTCGGACTGGCTCGGAGTCACTAGGAGGCGTATCGCCAGACGATGGGATGGGCCGGCGAGCCACCGTTGTTGTGCCCGGCCTTGTCCCGCGAGTCGACGTGGATCACCTTCTTGGTCGACTCCTTGTATCCCAGGCCCGCGAACAGCTTGGCCTTCTTCTTCGCCTGCACCGTGTTGATTCCCTGAATGTCCGAGGCCGCGCCAAACATGTGCTGGCTGGACTTTGCTCCGCCCACGGCTTTGTTGTGCCGTTTACACCGGCAGCCGGAGGTGATCCGGACTGGGCCGCCAATCTGTTTCCGGTAGGCCTCCAGCCGCCGGACGTGCACTCTCAAGGTCCAGATCCGCTGGCACTCCGGGAAATCGCCGCCGTCCTTGCACTTGAATTCGGTGTAGGAAAAGTGCTCACTCATGGTCGGCTTTCCCTGCCGGAGCCGGGCGTAGGAAAGCTTGAGCGCTGCACTCGTCTTCGGTCCCAGAGTTCCCGTCGGCTTGAGCTCGGGGCCCAGATTCCAGCCGCGCTGGAATCCCTTCAGCGCGAACGCCAGATTTCGATTGGCGTTGTCCCAGCCGAGCTTGACCAGCATGGCTTTGGCCTGCTTCGCGGTCAGCACATCCTCAGCCATCACGCACCCCCTTCAGAAGCGTCCTGGAGCATCGAAGCGTCGAAACCCGTTTCTACGGAATCGGTATCAACATCAGAGATCAAGGCGTCGAGCTCATCGTCTCCCGGCAGCTCCTGGTCCGCGTCGTCGTCCGCAGGAGGCACCGGTACGTCTGGAGGCTCATCGACGTCGTCGAGGGGGTCGGCGGTGGTGGCGACCAGCGCCGCCTCGTCGTCCGCGGTCACCGCGGGCAGCAGCCGGGAATCGAAAATGGCGTCGGGCGGTCCCACCGAGAATGTCCCGTCTCCGGCTTCGTCCGGGTCGGGATTGTCGGCGATCGCCGCAACTTCTGGGTTCGGCTCTTCTGCTTCACCTGCTTGAGGCAGGAGCTGCTCAGTCATAGAGAGTTCTCCTTTCCAGTGCTGAGTGATCGAAGATCTTAGGCGTGAAACTGTGGTGCGGACAGAGCGAATAGGACAAGTCGGTCAGCCATTCCGGTGAACGGCGGTGGTGTGATCGATGGGGCCTATCGAGCGGACGCGCGGCCCAATCAACAGGATCCGGCTGGGCTGCCGCTGATACGTCGAGACGAGCGCCGATGGGGCGCTTGATGCCCATGATCCTGGGTCACGGTTCGCTCACGATCAGTGAAAATCGGCGTGGACTCCAGGACGCCGCCCGGTCTGCCGAATAGCCTCTTACCTGCTTGAGATTCGACCACGTATCACTGCTGTTCGTAGGTCGCTGGGCAGTCCGGGCTGCCACGTCAGATGGCGCTGTTTGGCCAACAACGGCCCGGGGTAGAGATGACCGTACGAACGGGTTGGCCAGTAGCTGGCTCGCCAATGGCTGGCTGGAGGCCGGGCGATGCACCACTCGCTTGAGATCGACGTGATCGAACCAGGATGCCAGCTGCGCCTTCGCGGCCGGCTGGACGCGCGGAGCACCGCCATGGCCCGGACCCGGCTGCACCAGGCGATCGACGACGGCGCAGGCGAATTCGAGCTACAGCTGGAAGATCTGGAGATCTGGGACGGCGCCGGGCTCGGCGTCCTGGTCGGAGTGTCCCGCCGGGCTCAGCGGACTGGCCGGCAGCTGGTGCTCACCGGCGTCGGGGCGCGGGAGATGCGCCTGCTCCGGGTCGCCCGGCTGACCTGGATCTCGGCCGTGTACCCGGCGGAACCCGGCCGGTGCACCCCGCCCGAGCAGGCTCGGCTGCTGCGCCGGGAACGGGTCACTGCGCTGGAACCAGGTATTCCCGGCAATGAGCTGATCAGCCACTAGCGAACCCAGCCGGGCGGTGGGCAGCGCGATGCGATAGTTGGCCGGTGCATCTGGCCCAGGACGTCATCGGCCTGCTGATCATCGCCGCGGCGGCAGCTGGCCTGGCCGCACGGGTGGGGCTGTCCGCGCCGCTGGTCCTGACCGCCCTGGGCCTGGTGCTGTCCTTCGTTCCGGGTATGCCGTCGCTACCGCTGAAACCGGAGTTCGTGCTGATCGGCATTCTGCCGCCGCTGCTGTATGCCACCGCCATCCGGACGCCCTACATAGACCTGAAGCGCAACCGCCGGCCGATCATCCTGCTCTCGGTCGGCCTGGTCATCGCCACCGCATTCGCGGTGGGCATCGTGGTCCACGCGATCCTGCCTCAGGTGCCGTTCACGGTGGCACTCGCGCTGGGCGCGGTGGTCGCGCCCCCGGATGCGGTGGCGGCTACCGCCGTCGCCCGCCGGGTCCGGATGCCGCGCCGGGTGGTCAGCCTGCTGGAGGGCGAGAGCCTGCTGAACGATGCCACCGCGCTGGTGCTGCTGCGGACCGCGCTGGCGGCGGCGACGGCTGGGTCGGTGAGTGCGCTGGGTGCCACCGGCGACTTCGTGATCGCGGTCGGGGTCGGCGTGCTCAGCGGCTGGGTGCTGGCCGAAGTGGTCAGCTTCGTCCGGCGGCGGCTGGAGGACCCGGTACTGGACACCTCGCTTTCACTGATCGCCCCCTATGTGGCCTACGTCGTGGCCGAGGAACTGAATGGCTCGGGGGTGATCTCAGTGGTGTTGGCCGGGCTGATCCTGGGCCACCGCTCGCCCGACATCCAGTCCGCCGCATCGCGGGTGACCGAGCGAACGATCTGGCGGACGGTCCAGTTCCTGCTGGAGAGCGTCGTCTTCCTGCTGATCGGGCTGCAGCTGCAGAATCTGCTGAGCGCCGCCATCTCCAGCACCGACACCGGCAACGGAGTGCTGCTGTGGCTCAGCCTGGCCGTGCTGGCCACCGTGGTGGTGGTCCGGTTCATCTGGCTGATCCCAGGTACCTACATCCCCAGGCTGATTCCCAGGATCGCGCGCAGTGAGCCTCAGCCGCCGCTGCGCAATGTCACGCTGGTCGGCTGGGCCGGAATGCGCGGGGTGGTCACCTTGGCCGCAGCGGTCACCATTCCGGAGAACATTCCGGGCCAGGCGGCTCTGGTGGTGGCCGCCTTCGCGGTGGTGGCCGGCACCCTGCTGCTGCAGGGGACCACTTTGCCCTGGCTGGTCCGGGTGCTGCGGGTGCAGGGACCCGATCCGGCCCAGGACGCGTTGCAACTGGCCCTGGTGCAGCAGCGAGCCGGGCGCGCTGCCCTGGAAAGGCTGGACGAGGAGGGCGACAGCACCGATCGGCCGGAAGTCGTCGATGGGCTACGGAACTGGGCCGAGCGGGTGGCCAACGCAGCCTGGGAGAGGCTGGGCTCAGCCGACGCCGAACGGGAGACCCCGGCAGCGGCGTTCCACCGCCTGCGGGTGGCCATGCTGGACGCGGAACGGCAGGTGATCACCGACGTGCTGCGGTCGGGCTCGGTGCCGGGTGACATCGTGGAAGGGATCCTGGAGCGGGTCGATCAGGAAGAGGCCATGCTGGAAGGCTTTTCGGCATCGTCCGGGCCAGTCGACCGATCTGACCAAGCCGGAGAACTGGCCGGCACGCTGGCCGATATCAATGCCCCGGCCGGCCCCGGGGCGCCTGCTTCCGATGGATCCGCTGCGGTGGATGCCCCGGTTCTCCGGATCCCGGAGTGGGTGGGCCGTCAGGCCGGTGGGATCAGCGCGGCCGGGGCCAGCGGAAGCAGTGGCCGTTCACAGCGAGGTCAGGTGAACAGCGCGGTCACCACCGGTGCGGCGGCCAACGGGGCGGTGGTGGCCGAGGTGGAGAGCAGCCTGCGGGTGGCGTCGTGTGAGCACCTGGCGCAGGCGCCAGAGGTGGTGACCCCGGCCACCTCTCCCGATGCCTGCCCCGACTGCCTGGCCCTGAACGAACGAAGCTGGGTGCATCTGCGGATGTGCCTGACCTGCGGGCACATCGGGTGTTGCGACTCGTCTCCCAATCGGCACGCCGAAGCGCACTTCCACGACACCCAGCACCCGGTGATGCGCAGCGTCGAGCTGGGGGAGTCCTGGCGCTGGTGCTATCTCGACGACGAATTGGGCTGATTCCCCCACCGGCCGCCAGATGCGTCTGTCTCGGGCTGTGCTGAGATGCGCCGGTGATGTGGTGTGCGGGGCTTACTCTCGCGGGCGCGGGTGCCGATGATACTGACGGGGTCCAAGGCACGGGAGGTGTGGCAGTGACTGTCGGTCCGGTGAGCAGGCCCGGCCTTCCGGGCAGTTCGGACGTTCCCGCCGTCCCGCCAGCGGCTCCGGCGGATCGTGACGCCATCGCCAGCACGCAGCAAAACCCTGATCGCCGGGCGTCCCCCAACCCGGCCGAAGCAGCTGATCAGGCTGAGAAGCCGGGCGGATTAGGCGTTTCCGTCGACCTCTATCTATAGGGCAGGGCCGGTCAGGGCTTCAGGACCAGGCCGAAGCGACTCCTTTGATCACCCGCTGCAGCCGCTCAGCGGACGTCCCGAAGTTCAGCCGGACGAATCTTCGGTAGCCGGATCCGAAGTCGGCTCCGGCACTCAGCATCACCTTGGAGCGGGCCAGGGTGGCGGCGGCCGGATCGGTCGGCTCCAGGGCCCGGGCGTCCAGCCAGGCCAGATAGGTGGCCTGGGGTGGAGTCCAGCGCACCTGCGGTAGCTCGGTGGCCAGCAGATCGCTGAGCTGACTGCGCCGCTGGGCCAGTACCCGCAGGAGCCCGTCCAGCCAGGGACCGCCGTCGCGGTAGGCGGCGACGGAGGCCACGATGCCCAGCGGTGAGACGCCATGGTTGGCGATCGGCGGCAGCTGCCGGATGAGGGCCAGATCGGCGGGCGAGCCGAGCACGATCTGAGCGCATTTGAGCCCGGCCAGGTTCCAGGCCTTCGACGCGGCCACCAGGGTGGTCACATGCTCGGCCGTTGCGTTCAGGCTGGCGTAGGGAGTGTGCGGACCCGGATCGAGCAGCAGCGGGGCGTGGATCTCGTCGCTGATCACCCGGGCTCCGCGCCGCGCCACCACGTCCCGCAGTGCTTCGAGTTCGGCTCGGGTGAACACCCGGCCAGTCGGGTTGTGCGGATTGGCCAGCAGCACAGTGCGCGCCCCACCAGCCAGTGCGGCGTCGATCCGGCCGAGGTCCAGGCGCCAGGGCTGGTCGCCGACCGGCTCGATCATCGGCACAGTGAGCAGTTCGCGCCCGGTGTAGGGCACGGCCATCAGGAACGGCGGATAGGACGGGACCGGCACCACCACCGGGCCGGGGTCGCACAGGACTTGGAGAACCAGCATGACGCCGGCCATCACGTCTCCGCACGACATCACCAGCCCTGGCTCGGCCGCCCAGCCGAACCGGCGCTGAAGGAAATCAGCGGTGGCCTCCGGCAGCCCGTTGACCGAATCGGGGGCCGGATAACCCATGGCGCCCCGGTCGATCGCCTGGTGCAGCGCGTCGCTGACCGCCGGGCAGGCCCCGACGTCCATCTCCGCTACCCAGGCCGGCAGCACGTCTGGAGCGGCATAGGTCCACTTGATCGAGCCGCCCCGGCGCATTGCGTCGTCGTCCAGGTCGAAATCAGGCTGCTGGCTCATGTCCACGAGTCTAGGCAAGGGAGCATCGCCAGGCATGATCACCTCGCTGGCCCGCGAAAGTATGGTCGCAGCAACGCTTTTGCGGGCTCAGGCGGTGATCATGCCCGGTGTGGAAGAGATCAGGCGATGCCCACCGCTGTGGGCTTGAAGCCGGGGAAGACCGTGGTGTTGCTGGACACATTCAGCCGCTTGGTCAGCACCTCGGACACGATGCTGCGGTAGTCGGTGGTGCCGGCCAGGTCGCCGTCCACCAGATCGCTGGCGCCCAGGCCGGGCCAGCGTCCCAGCACCTTGCCGCCGTTGATCCCGCCGCCCAGCACCAGCACCGCATTGCCGTGCCCGTGGTCCAGGCCATTGGAACCGTTCTCGCCCACACGCCGGCCGAACTCGCTCAGGGTCAGCAGGGTGACCTTGCCGAAGTCCGGGCCGAGCTCCTTGGCGAAGGCGGCCAGCGCAGTGCTCAGCTCGGTCAGCTGGTCGAACATCCAGCCAGCGGTGGGCGTGCCCAGCCCGGAGTGCATGTCCCAGTTGCCGAACTCCACGCTGGCCACCCGCAAGCCGACCCCGGCCTTGACCAGCCGGGCCACGTCGTGCAGCGCGCTGCCCAGGCCTCCGCTGGGATAGCCGGCCTTGGCCGGGTCATCCGGTTGCTGCTGGAGGGGCCGGATCGCGTCGATCGCCCGCAACGCATTGGTCAGCGGCGCGGTCACCTCGGCCCCGGCGCCCTTGTTGATGGTGCTCATTGCCTTGCGCCAGCGAGTCAGCGGCACCAGGTCTTCCCCGATCGAGACCTTGGTGCCGCTGATGTTCTGCATCGCGAACTTGGCGTGCGGGCCCAGCATGGACTGCGGCAGGGCCCCTCCGCCGATCGCGGTACCGGTGAAGATGTCCTGATCCCCGATCATGCCGAGGGTCCGGTCGATCCAGCCGGTCCGCAGGGAGGACGTCGGAGCGGCCCGCTCCATCTCCTCCATGGCTTCGAAGTGCGAGCGAGTCGGGTCCTGCTGGCCGACGGCGTGCACCGCACCGAACGTGCCGGCCTCCCAGAGCGGGAACAGCGGCGCCATCGCCGGGTGGAGGCCGAAGCGGGAGTCGACCTGATGGGCCAGTGAGGCCTGGACCTGGGTGCTCGGCCGAGCCGGGGCGTAGTCCGGATCCCCGATCGGCACGATCGCGGACAGGCCATCGAAGCCACCGCGCAGTGACAGCACCACCAGGGTGTTGCCCGTGGTGGCCGCATCGGCCGACAGGGCCACCCGCACGTTGCTCATGGTGGTCGCGGTGAGCAGGCCCGCTGCTCCGGCGATCCGGAACAAGGTGCGGCGGCTGAGCCCGGCCCGCTGGTTCTCGGGGCACCCGCAGGGCTGGTAGGTGGCCTGGCCGGCCGGGTCTGAGGTCATGATCTCGGTCATCGCAGGCCTATCGCGTCAGGTGGGCGGGGGACTGCAGGAACAGGGTCGCCACCAGGGCGACCGTCTCCTGCTGTTGATAGGTGCCCTTGCTGAACGAGCTGGGCAATGAGGTGCCGGCCAGCAGGGTGCGGGCGGCGCTGCGCTCCTTGCTGGTCGGCTTGCGGCCGAACAGCTTGACCGCGACGGCGTCGATCACGCCGTCCCGGGTGCGCGGGGGCGAGCTGAGCAATTTGGCGGCGGTCGGGTTGTTCAACTTGTTCGGCCACCAGCCGTGCACCAGCGCCGTGGTGGCGTTGAACTGGGCCAGCGCCATCGACGGCGACTGCCATTCCGCGGCCGTGTCACCGTAACCGTTGGGCTGGGGCCAGCCCAACGGGGCGTGTCCCATGCCGTTGAGCGTCCAGGCCAGGTCGGTCAGTCCCTGGCTGTCCTTGCCCGGCTGGATCCCCAGCACCCGGATCGAGGCCGCGGTCACCTCCATCGGCCGGCGAACCTTCTCACCGGCTGAGGCGGCGAACTCCGCCGAGCTGAACATCGCCCGCAGCACTGGGGCGATCGCGGTCTTGCCCTTCAGATAGACCGCCGCCATGTGCTTGACCAGCGCCTTGGGCGGAGTGTCCGACACGAAGTGCTGGGCCAGCTTGTAGGACAGGTTGTAGGCCGTCTTGGGATGCCGGGCCAGGTACGAGAGGTAATGCTGCTGAACCGTTTTGCCGCCCGCCTCGGTCGAGTTGGCGGTGGAGTAGCCGAACACCTTCAACTTGCCCACGTGATGCCGGGTGCCGTCGTAACTGGCCTGGCCCTCCATCACGGTCCAGCCGGTGAGCAGCAGGGCCGCCTTCTGGACGTCGGTTTCGGTGTAGCCGGCGTTGATGCCGACGGTGTGCAGTTCCAGCACTTCGCGGGCGTAGTTCTCGTTCGGCGCGTACTTGGTTGACTCGGCGTTGTTCAGGTAGAGCAACATGGACGGGTGAAAGGCGCTGGCCAGCAGCATCTTCTCGAAGCTGCCGAGGGCATTGGCGCGAATCACGTCGGCGTCGTAGCGATGCCGGGAGTCCCAGACCCCATCGCTCGGCACGGTCACATTCAGGTGGTTGGACCAGAAGTCGACCATTACCTCGAACAGCTGGCGGCTGCTCCAGCAGGCCCGGCCCAGGTGGGCCGCGACCAGGTCCTGCATCACGGCCCAGTCGCCGTCCTTGACGCTGGCCCGCACCTTGGCGGTGGACCAGCCCAGCCGGGGATAGCGGGCCAGAATCCCGGCGCCACCAGGATCAGCCACCGTACCCGGCTTGAGCTGGGCGGCCAGCCACTTGGCCGGGGTGTCCTTGTGCACCTGGTGTTCCAGGGCCGCGGTCCGCCCGTAGGTGATGCGGCTGATCAGCAGGTCAGGGTCGAGCTTCCTGGACAGCACGAGCCCGGGCTTCTTGGCGGCCGTGGCCGGGGAATGCGAGGTGGAGGACCCGGTCAGTGCCTGCCCAGAACCGCTGCTGACCCCGCCGGTGCTGCTGCTGCCGGTGGCGCTGCCCGGGGTGGCGAGGTGCCGCCGGGCGGCACTGGCCGCCGCGTCGTCTCCACCCTTGAACAGCATCGTGCCGGCCGCGGCGGTCGCGGTGATTCCGGTCAGGCCGGCCAGCAGCAGTCCGCGCCGGTCCATCACCCGCTCGGGGATCAGGGCGGTCAAGACCGGCTTGGTGGCGCCGGGCCGGTTCCGCTGGGAGTGGCCACCGTCGTCCTCGGACTCCTCGTCCAGCTCGTATCCGGCCTCGTATCCGGCCGGTCGGATCGCCTGGCCGTCGCTGGACGCCGACGGCGCGACGCCGTCCTGGTCCCACCAGACCTGTGGGTCCGGCTCGGCGCTGGCCGGGTAGCCCAGGCTGGGCTGAACCATGGGCTGAACGCCGGACTGAGCCACCGGCGAGGTCATAACGGTGAGTGCTGGTGCCGCCGTCAACGGACTGGGAAAGGCCAGCGGTTGCGGGAAGTCCGGCGAAAGGTAGGCGGCGTCAGGGCCAGGCTGCTGCCCCCGGCGCGGCCGGCGGCTGGGCTCAGGCGGTGCGACCGGGAAAACGTCCTGAGGGTCAAGCAGATCCGGCGTGGGCCGTGCATCGGTCATGAAAGCTCGAGTCCTCTCGGCGAGCTCCCCGAGGAGCTCTGCTAACGGGCTCGCTGAAGCTATGACCGGCTCAACTGAGGGCGCAACGGACTTGCCCTTACCTAGCGGACAGTTATCACTGGGATGTTGTAAGAATAACGATCAGGCCATGCCGGCCATCTGGGACAGGGCCTCGGCGTCGTTCAGGACCTGCTCGGCGCACCCCCACGAGACCGTGATGCCACAGCCTCCGTGGCCGTAGCAGTGCACCACGGCCGAACCCGTGCTGATCACCGTCTCCAGCCGTATCGCCGGGCGCCAGGGGCGCAGGGCCGCCCGCCGGGCCAGCACCCGTGCGCTGGCCAATTGGGGAACCAGCCCAGTGGCCCGGGCCAGGATCTGGCGGGCGGTAGCCGGATCGGCATCGGCCAGCCACTGATCGGGCTCGGCGGTGCCCCCGACCACGATCCGCTCGGGTTGCGGGAACACATAGGTCAAGGCGCTGTCGTGTCCAGGATCGTCCTCGTCGTTACCGATCACCCAGTCGGTCAGGCCCGGATTGGTGGTGATCACGACCTGGCCCCGGATCGGCCGCACGCTCGGGTCGGCGGCCAGGCTGCGGGCGGCCAGCCCGGTGCAGTTGATCACTAGGCCCCGGGACGGCAGAGCGGCCAGGGACATCCGGGTCAGCGTGCCGCCAGCCTCGCGCAACCGGCGAACCAGATAGCCCAGATAGACCGGCATGTCGGCAACCGGCACCCGGGTTCGCCAGCCGGCCTGTCCGCCCGGGGCCTGCCGGCCGGTCTGGGTCAGCGGCATCACGTCGGCCAGCGCGGCTGCCCACTGTGGCGGGCGCCCGCCGATGAAGTGACCGGTGCGCATCTGGATCCCGCTGCCGGGGTGGTGACTGATCTCCTCCATCTGGACGAACGACTGCCGGGCCCAGCGCTGCACGTCGCCGGCGGGCTCGGCCAGGAAGGGTCCCCAGTGGCCGCCGGCCACTGCGGACGTCGTCTCCAGCGGCAGGTCCCGGGCCAGCACCCCGACCTGAAAGCCGCTCTCAGCTAGCCGGACGGCGCAGGTCAGGCCAATCACGCCCGCGCCTGCCACGATCACGCGTCGGCCAGCCATGTTCCGATGATCCCGTGATGGACCGGCGCGGACCAGCCGGGCGCCCGCTCAGCCCCGGCCGACGGCCTGCTGAACGCTGGTCAGCCCAGCCGCGCGGACCCGCCGGGCCAGATCGCGATGTACCCGGGCCGGCCAGAGCGGGCCACCGTAGATGAACCCGGTGTAGGCCTGCACCAGGGTGGCGCCGGCCTGGATCCGCTCCCAGGCGTCCTGGGCCGAACTGATCCCACCGGCCGCGATCAGTACCAGCTGATCGCCGGTGCGCTGGTGCAGCCGGCGTAGCACCTCCAGCGATCGCTCGCGCAGCACCGGACCGCTGAGCCCGCCCGGGCCCAGCATGTCGACCTGGCCGGCGGGCGTACTGAGCCCGGCCCGGCCGATGGTGGTGTTGGTGGCGATGATGCCGTCCAGGCCCAGTTCAAGAGCAAGATCGGCCACGGCGTCGACGTCCGCGTCGGCCAGGTCCGGAGCGATCTTCACCAGCAGCGGCACCGGGCGGGGCCGGCCCTGCGCCATCGCGGACCCAGCCAGGACCCGCTGGACGGCGGCCAGCAGCGGCCGCAGCTGATCCACCGCCTGCAGGTCGCGCAGCCCGGGCGTGTTCGGCGAGCTGACGTTGACCACCAGGTAATCAGCCTGGCTCGCCAAAGCCGTTGCGCTGGTGGAATAGTCATCGATCACTTCGGTATCGCGGGCGAGCTTCGAGCGGCCGATGTTGATGCCGATCCATGCCTTGGGGCCAAGCCGGGCCGCCAGTCGCCGGGCGGCAGCGTTCGCGCCGTCATTGTTGAACCCCATCCGATTGACCAGGGCCCGATCGCCCGGTAGCCGGAACAGTCGCGGCCTGGGGTTGCCCGGTTGCGGCCGGGCGGTCAGGGTGCCCACCTCGATGAAGCCGAAGCCCAGTGCGGCCAGAGCCTCTGGAGCCACCGCGTTCTTGTCGAAGCCGGCCGCCAGTCCGAGGGGACCGGGAAGGTCCAGTCCCAGCGCCCGTACCCGCAGCACCGGGTCAGAGGGCGCCAGCAGCTTGCGCAGGAGCCACAGCACCGGCGAGATCGCCCCGGCCGTGCGGATCAGGCCGAATCCGATCCGATGGGCCTGCTCGGCGTCCATCCGGGTGAACACCAGCCGGAAGAGCAGCCGGTACAGCATCAGAACAGCCGGTGCTCGACGTCGTCGGTCCCGCGCAGTGCCTCGTAATCCAATGTGACGCAGCGAATTCCGCGGTCCTCGGCCAGCACCCGGGCCTGCGGCTTGATCTCCTGGGCGGCGAAGATCCCCGCCACCGGGGTGAGCAGAGGGTCCCGGTTGAGCAGCTCCAGATAACGGGTCAGCTGCTCGACGCCGTCGATCTCACCCCGGCGTTTGATCTCCACCGCCACCGCGGCTCCGGTGTGATCGCGCACCAGCAGATCGACCGGGCCGATCGCGGTCATGTACTCGCGCCGGACCAGCGACCAGCCGTCACCCAGCATGCTCACCTGCTCGGCCAGCAGCTTCTGCAGGTGCGCCTCGACGCCGTCCTTGACCAGGCCCGGATCGATACCGAGGTCGTGGCTACTGTCGTGCAGCACTTCGAAGAGGCTGACGATCAGCCGGTCGTCGGACTTGGCGTGCTGCACCGTCCAGACCTCGATCACCCCGCGCTCCGCGGCGTCCCCATCGGGCGGGGAGACCGTCAAACGGCAGGGCGGGCTCATCCAGTTCAGCGGTTTGTATGAGCCGCCATCGGAATGCACCAGCACGCTGCCGTCCGCCTTGACCATCAGCAGCCGCTGGGCCAATGGCAGATGAGCGGTCAATCGCCCGGCGTAGTCGACCGAGCAGCGGGCAATCACCAGTCGCACGGTGCTGAGACTATCCGCCGGATGCTCGGCGGCTATCAGCCCGGAGCGGAATCGGCGACGTCCAGGCCGGTGAGGTCGGGCAGCTCCAGAGCACCGGTGACCCCGGCAACGGGCAACACCGACACCGCGGCGTCCGGCGGGATCGGGCCATAGATGTGGGGGAACGGCTCAGACTGGCCGGGGACGTGGTCCCAGCGAACCGGCGATCCGGCTGCCTCGAGGTCTCCGGCATCGAGCACCAAGACGAGCAGCCGCTCCCGGTCGTAGTCGGCGTAGAAGCGCTGCAGGACTTCGGCCGCTTGCCGGGTGGTACTGGCGTGGATGAAGCCCTCGCCGGCCAGGCTGAGTCCGCGGCTAGAGGTTTCGTATCGGCCGGTGCCGAGTGCGGCGGCCCAGTCCCCGGTGTCGGCGAAGTGGATGATTCTCAGCTGCAGCACCCGCCGCCGCAACATCCGCCGGATGGTGGCGACGATGAGCCGGGAGCCGGAACTGGGCCGCCCGCGGTTCTGGCCGAGACGCCGGTGACGGCGACGGCGGGGAGCAACCGGACCGTGTCGGTGTGCCCGCTGGGGCAGCGCGCTGGATCGTTGGCGGCGGCCATTGGCCGGGTCACCTCGAACGTGCTCCCGCAGGCGCGGCATCGGACATCGTATCTGGGCATACGCACATCATGCCGCACGAGCAGAGCGCGCGGTCCGTTCAGTGCTGGTCCTGACGGGGGATCAGCACCTGCTGGATCAGCAGCAGGATCGCGGCTGCGAACGGGATGGCCACCAGGGCACCGAGGACGCCGAACAGCGTGCCTCCGATCAGGGCCGCCACCAGGGCCACCCCGCCGGGCACCTCCACGGTCCGGGACATCACCCGGGGGGAGATCAGGTAGTTCTCGATCTGCTGGTAGATCACGTAGTAGACGGCCACGATGAGCGCGATCTTCACCGACTGGGTCAGCCCGACCAGTCCCACCACCACCGCTCCGATGGTGGCGCCGACCATCGGAATCAGCCCGAGCAGACCCACGATGATGGCCAGCAGCAGGGCATAGGGGATGTGCAGGATCGTCATCATGACAAAGGAACAGACGCCGTTGATGCTGGCCACGGCGACCTGCCCGGAGATATAACCGCCGATCCGGCGGATGATCTCCTCGGTCAGCAGCCGGACCCGTTGCCGCCGCGAGGCGGGCAGTAGCCGGTAGCCCGCCTCGGTCAGGGTGTTCATCGAAGCCAGCAGATACAGAGTCAGCGCCAGCACGGTGATCACACTGAAGAGCCCGGACACCAGGGCCTTACCGGCCCCGAGGATTCCCCCGAACAGCTGCAGCAAGGACTTGCTGTCGGTCAGCCGGGACTTCACCTCGTTGGTGGCGTTGGTGATGATGTTGTACTGCTGGTCAAGATCCTTGACCCACTTCTTCTGCTGCAGATCACTGATCTGATCGGGCAGGTGCTGAACCAGCTGCGTGCTCTGGTTGATCACGGCCGGCAGCACGGCGGCCATGAAGCCGGCCACCACCAGCAGCAGGCCCACGAAGACCACTGCCACCGCCCAGCCCCGACCCAGGCCCAGCCGCTGGACGCGCCGGACCAGCGGATCCAGGCCGATGGCGATGAACGCGGCGACCAGGATCAGGGTGAGCGTGCCCGAGATCTCGCCCAGCAGACCGAGCAGGTGGTAGGCGACCAACGCCCCGATAGCCGCGACGAAGCCCAGGTACAAGGGGCTCTTGCGGTTCAGCGGCTGGCCGGGTTGCCCATACTTTGGGTCCGCGTCGTCGTCGCTGGCGTCGCCGTCCCGAACCGCGACGGCGACCACGTCACGATCGGCATCGGAGGTCTGGGACGCCGCGGCTGAGGTCGCCGCCCGCGGGGCAGCATCCGGTGTGGCGCCGGTTACGGCCCCAGCTCCGGCCGGGACGGACCTGACTGAGGCGGGGACGTCGCCGTCCCCGCCGGTAAAGTCTTCGGTCAGCTCTTCGAGCCCGCTGGTGAGCGGTCCTCCGGCAGCACGATGGTCCGGTTTTCCTCAGCCTCGGGTCCGGCGGCATGCTGGTCCGGACCGGCCGCCGCCGCGGCCAGCTTGTCCAGCCCTGGCACCGGCATGGTGCTGCCGAGCAGCTGGCGCAGCTGGTCGAGGTGACCGGTGATGCTGTCGCGCTGCCGGATCAGCTCGTCCACCTGCCGCTGAGCGGCCCGGCGGTTGCGGTCGGCTTCGCTCTTGGCCTCGGACAGCACCTTGTCGGCGTGCGAGCGGGCCTCGGCGATGACCTGATCGGCATTGCGGCGGGCATTGCCGACCAGGGACTTGGCGTGCTCGTCGGCGTCCCGGCGAACCGCCTCGGCCTGCTCGACCGCCTTGCTGGCCCGCTGCTCGGCGGCCGACGCCCGCTGCTCGGCCTCGGCGACCAGCTGAGTGGCCTGAGCCACGGCCTGCTCGTGTCGTTCGGCGTCCAGGCGCTCGGCCTCCTCGCGCCGGGCCGCGAGCTTGACCTCGAGATCGGTGTTCATCTGGTCGGCCTTGGCCCGCGACTCTTCGAGTGTCGAGGCCGCGCTGGACCGCATCTCCTCGGACTCGCGCTTGCTGGTGGCCCGCATCTCGTCGACCTCGCGCTTGGCGGCAGCCCGCAGCTCGGTGACCTCACGTTCGGCGGTGGCCCGCATCCGGGCCAGCTCCCGATCGACGGTGGTGCGCTTCTCGCTCGTCTCGTGCTCGGTGACCGACTTCAGCTTGGCTGCCTCGCGCTCGGCGATGGCCAGCATCTCCTCGGCCTTACGGGTGGCGGTGGCGACGATCTCCTCGGCCTCAGTGGTGGCGTTGCGGCGCAGGTCAGCCGTTTCCCGCTGAGCCGTGGCGGTGTTCTCGGCGGCCTCGTTCTGAGCGGCCGCACGGTGCTGGGCGGCTTCCACCCGGGCCTGGGCGACGGCCTCTTCGGCGTCCTTGGTGGCCGCCGCGATCACGTCGCTGGCCTGTTCCTCGGCCAGCCGGAGCAGCTGCTCGATCCGCGAGCCCAGCCCGCTGTACGACGGGCGTTCAACTTCGCGCAGCTGACGCTGAGCCTCGGACACCTCGCCAGACAGCTTGAGCGCTCTGGTGTCGAGTTCCTCGACCCTGGCCCTGGCGTCGCGCAAGGCGGACTCCAACGCTCCTAGGCGTTCGTCCACCTGGGCGCGGTCGTATCCACGCATGACGATCTGGAATCCCTGGGGGCTTTGCTCGCCGGCCACTCTCAGTCCTCCCTGACGGCCCGCCGGGGCCTACCTATGTGATGAACCGCAGGATCGCGTGCGGTGTCGTCGTTGCGGGGCAGTCATCCCTGACTCCGAGACTTTCACCCAATGCCACCCGATGGCTGGCACAGTACTCCCACCTTGCCCAGCTGGACGCTGCGATGGAGGTCAAATACCAGCCTGCCTGGTCTGGTCGGGTGAACGCCGATGAGAAACGCTAGCGAAGAGGTGGATGAATTGGCCGCCTTGAGATCAGATCGGTAGCTACTCGCCCTTGAGCCTAGTTCGCGAATGGTAATTCGACGATCCCCGGTTGGGGCTGGTACAAACGTAGCGGCTACTGCATTCACGGATGAATCAGGTGGGGGCCTGCATTTGCTGATTCGGTCAGTAGCCAGACGCGCTGACGTCCGAGGGGGCGCTCTATGAACTCGTGGCCGATCAAAAACGCGGGCGGGATCCGGCTCAAGGCAGGCGCCACGCTGGCCGTACTTATGGCCGGGTTGCTGTCAGGGTGCTCCGGAAACAGTGACCACAGCGGAGACCCAGCCAGCTCGGCGGCCGCTGCGACCCCCGTCTCCGGCGGTACGCCCGCGATCGGCACCAGTCCATCTCCGGGAGCCACCGCCGCCGATCTTCCGGTACTGGGTAGCCGGAAGACTTCCCACCGGGGTCTTCCGATTCAGGTGGACCTGAACGAGGTCCGGGTGAATGGCAAGACGATGACCATCACCTTCACCGCCCGCAATCTGCTGCCCGCCTCGTCCACCGGCTCCTGGCAGATCGCCGACTTCTTCAGCGATGGCATCTATCAGAAGCTGGCCGACGGCACCAACGAACTGGGGTTGAACGCTGATGGCGTCTATGTCGTGGACGGCCCCAACGCCAAGCGTTACCTGGTCGCCCGGGATCCGGAGGGCCGGTGCGTGTGCAGCGCCGATCTGTCCACCGTTTTCGTCGACCCGGGCCAAGGTGTGGTTCTGACCGCGGTGCTGGGCGCGCCGCCCGAGCAGACCACGAAGGTGGATGTCTATGTGCCGCACGCTGGCTCCTTCTCCGGCGTCGCCATCAGCCGATGATCCTCACGGCTCTGCTCACCCTGACGGTGATCATCGGGCCGGTGCCGGTGACGACCCCGGCCAGCTTTCCGGTGCAGGACATCATCGGGCCGGTGCAGGATCTGACCTTTCCGGTGGCCTCGCTGGACGGCGCGGTCACCGACACCGGTGAACGCGACTTCCGGCTCAACTCCGACGTGCTGTTCGCATTCGACAAGTCCGATCTGACCCCCCGGGCGCAGCGCGAGATCACCCGGATCGCCGGCCTGCTCCGGACTCCGCCGGCGGGCCAGCCTGCGGTGACCAGGGTGCAGGTCAGCGGCTACACCGATTCGAAGGGCTCCGACGACTACAACCTGGGTCTGTCCAGACGCCGGGCCGAAGCCGTCCGGGCTGCCCTGGCGCAGGCACTGGCCGGATCTCGGATCACCTTGACGGCGACCGGCTTCGGCGAGAAGAGGCCGATCGCGCCGAACACCACCAAGCCAGGCCAGGCGCTTAACCGGCGGGTCGAGATCCGCGGCTCGTAGCCAGTTCGACCAGTTCGATCAGCACCCCCCCGGCGTCCCGGGGATGGATGTAGTTGATCCTGCTGCCGGCGGTGCCGCTCCGGGGGGTGTCGTAGAGCACCCGGACGCCGCGTTCGCGCAGGGTGCCGGCCACGGCTTCGACGTCGTCCACCCGGTAGGCCACCTGCTGCACCCCGGGTCCGGACCGATCCAGGAACTGGCCGATGATCGAGTCGGGCGACAGCGGGGCCAGCAACTGCAGGCAGCTACCGGACTGGCCGATCGAGAGCATCGCCTCGCGGACGCCCTGCTCCTGGTTCACTTCCTCGTGCACCAGGTGCATGCCGAAAGTGTCGCGGTAGTAGGCGATCGCGGCGTCCAGATCAGCCACCGCCACTCCGACATGATCGATCGCGGTGAATAGGGGATCAGTCATGAGCTGAGGCTAGGCCGAAGGCGGTCCGACGTCGCTGATGCCTCAGCTCTGCTGGTCCTTGGCGCACCAGTAGAGGTTGCGGGCGGCCATCGGGGCAGTCTGCACCGGGGTGCCGCAGATCCGGCAGGGCAGGCCGGTCCGGCGATAGACGTAGAACGAGTCGTCCCGCGGCACCTGGCCGGAACGGGAGACGCGCCGGGTGCGGCCCGGCCGGTCCTCCGGCTCAGTGGTGACGATCCGGCCGGAGCGAACCCCGGCCCGCATCAGCACGCTCAGGTCGTCCCAGAGGCCCAGCCAGCGATCCTCGCTCAGATCCCGGCCAGGCCGGAACGGATCGAGGCGGTGCCGGAACAGGATTTCAGCCCGGTAGACGTTGCCGATCCCGGCCACCACCTCCTGCTGCATCAGCAAAGCGCCCAGCGCCACCCGGGAACGACTGATCCGGGCCCACGGCAGCAGCGGGTCGGCGTCCTTGCGCAGCGGGTCCTGGCCGAGCCGGTCCAGCAGGCTGCGGCGCTGGCCGTCGTCCAGCAGCTCGCAGGTGGTGGCTCCCCGCAGGTCGGCCCAGCCCTGCGTGTTCTGCAACCGCAGCCGGAGCGCGCCCTTGGCCGGCGGCGGCTGGCCCAGGCCGGCCGCGAGCTTGCCGGACAGGCGCAGATGGATGTGGAGCCAGCCGATTTCGGCTCGGGCCGGGCCGGCGCCGGCGGGCCGGATGGCCGCGAACAGGT
>CALMAR010000175.1:8451-11788 GCA_937859855.1 uncultured Kineosporia sp. | reverse complement strand
CTCGGGGGCGGGGGGGGGGGCCCCCGGCGGCCCCCCGCCCGACGCGTTCAACCAGCAGGGTCAGGACTGGTCCCAGCCGCCGTGGCGCCCGGACCAGCTCACCGCCGCCGGGTACGCCCCCTTCCGGGACATGCTGCGCACCGTGCTGCGGCACGCCGGGGCGTTGCGGGTGGACCACATCATCGGGCTGTTCCGGCTGTGGTGGATCCCGGAGGGTCAGCACGCCTCCGAGGGCACCTACGTGCACTACGACCACGAGGCGCTGGTCGGCATCCTCGCCCTGGAGGCGTACCGGGCGGGAGCGTTCGTCATCGGTGAGGACCTCGGCAACGTCGAGCCCTCGGCACGCGAATACCTCGCCGAGCGGGGGATTCTCGGCACGTCCATTCTCTGGTTCGAGCGCAACTGGGACGAGGGCCGGCCCAAGCCGCCGGAGGACTGGCGAGAGCTGTGCCTGGCCACCGTCACCACGCACGACCTGCCGCCCACGGCCGGCTACCTGACCGGCGAGCACATCGACATCCGGGAGCGGCTGGGCCTGCTGACCCGGCCGGTGGCCGAGGAACGGCAGCTGGACGAGGCGGAGCGGGCATCGGTGCGGGAGCAGTTGGAGGAGCTCAACCTGCTGCCGATCGGCGCGCAGCCGACCGAGCGCGGCCAGGTCGAGGCGCTGCACCGGTTCCTCACGTTGACCCCGGCCCGGCTGATCGGGGTGGCGCTCGCGGACGCCGTGGGCGACCGCCGGGCGATGAACCAGCCGGGCACCTCCGACGAGTACCCCAACTGGCGGCTGCCGCTCGCGAACGGCGTCGGCCAACCGGTGCTGCTGGAGGACGTGATGCGCTCGCCTCGGGTCCACGACCTGGCCGCAGCCGTCCGCGTCCTGCCCGCCGAGGACTGACGGCTGCAGCACGTCGTTCCGCCGGTCATTTCCGGAAATCCGCTATTGCACCAATCCCTTGGCGACGACGCGACGAACATGGTGCGACAACAGCCGGAAATCACCCTATGAGGGGAGCTTCCATGGAAGCGCTCGGACCCTGGCACCTGCTCATCGTCGCAGCCGTCTTCGTCGTCCTCTTCGGCGCCAAGCGGTTGCCGGATGCCGCACGCTCGCTGGGGAGGTCGGCACGCATCCTGAAGGCGGAGTTGCACGAGACCCGTCGCAGCGACACCCCTGCGGTCCCCACCGCGCCTTTGGTCCCGCCGGTCCAGACCGTGCCCGCGGCCTCGCCTTTGGTGCCGCCGGTTCAGACCGTGCCCGCGGCCTCGCCTTTGGTCCCGCCGGTCCAGACCGTGCCCGCGGCCTCGCCTTTGGTCCCGCCGGTCCGGACCGTCGAATCCCCGGTCAGGTCGGCGACGTCCACCAGTCAGATCTAGTGGCCCGGGGGGAGTGTCGTGTCCACCACGTCGACCACCAAGTCACCGACAGCGCCGGCCGCGGGACTCCTCGGCCTCGCGTCCCATCTTCGTGAGCTGCAGCGCCGGGCGCTGATCTCACTCCTTGCCGTGGCGGTCGGGACTGCCGTCGCCTTCGTCTTCCGCACCGACATGTTGCATGCGTTGACCCGGCCGTACTGCGGTCTGCCGACCCACTTCCGGCTCGTGCAGGGGCAGTGCACCCTGATCGTGACCGGTGTCCTGGATGCGTTCCGGGTGACCCTCAAGCTGTCGCTCTACGCCGGCGTGCTGGTCTCGTCACCGATCTGGCTGTACCAGGGGTGGCGCTTCATCACCCCCGGACTGCGCCGGAAGGAACGGCGATACGCCCTGTCGTTCGTCGGGCTTTCGCTCGCACTGTTCGGCGTGGGTGCGGTGTTCTCCTACCTCGCGATCTCGCGCGGGTTGAGCTTCCTGCTCGGCTTCGCGACCGGGGGGATAGTCCCGCTGCTCAGCTTCGACAGCTACCTGTCCTTCGTGACGGCGATGGTCCTCATCTTCGGCCTCTCCTTCGAGATGCCGCTGCTGGTGGTGATGCTGAACCTGGCCGGCGTCCTCACCGCCCGGCGGCTGCGCTCGTGGACCCGGGCGATCCTCTTCGGGGTGGTCGTGTTCTCCTCGGTGGCGACCCCCAGCCAGGACCCGTTCACGATGCTCGCCCTGGTTCTTCCGCTCTGGCTGCTCTACGGCGCGAGCTACGTCTTCGCCGTGCTGCACGATCGGCGCAAGCATCGGCGCGAGCTCGAAAACCTGGCTCAGGCCATGAATTACGAGGACCTGACAGGCTGACCGCACCGCACCGCACCGCACCGCACCGCACCGCACCGCACCGCATCACACCGCACCACCGCACGTGGCTACCTCGCCTGGTACGTCGCGCCATCCGTGCTGCCCCGATCCGGGGCCCAGAACCCGACACAGGGAACCGATCAACACAGGGAGTGAGTGACAGATGTTCGGACGACAGCTCGTGACAAACATGATCAGCAGAAGTGCCGAGAACGAGGCCGACCGGCGGCG
The DNA here is from genome assembly GCA_937859855.1 of uncultured Kineosporia sp. The sequence continues at coordinate 9,328 of CALMAR010000175.1, read as the reverse complement.
TTTCCTCAAGAGCGCCGGCGTGGTCGGGCTCGGAGTGGTCGGCGCCGGTGCCGGTTCTCGGGGCCGGGTCGGCGATGGCGGCCAGCGGCCCCAGCGACAGCGCGATCCTGAACTTCGCACTGAACCTGGAGTACCTGGAGGCCGAGTTCTACTCGCACGCCGTGTACGGGCACGGGCTCTCCGGTGCCGCCACGACCGGCAAGGGCCACCACGGCGGGGTGACCGGGGGCCACCGGGTCTCGTTCACGACCAAGCGGATCGCCGAGTACGCCAGGGAGATCGCCGAGGACGAGCGTCACCATGTCGAGTTCCTGCGCGCGGCGCTGGGCTCGGCCAAGGTGTCCCGGCCGAAGATCGACCTGAAGCACAGCTTCACGGCTGCCGCGCGTGCCGCCGGCGTGATCGGGTCGACCGCCTCGTTCGACCCGTTCGCCAACGAGGACAACTTCCTGCTCGGTGCGTTCCTGTTCGAGGACGTCGGGGTGACCGCCTACAAGGGGGCCGCGCCGCTGATCCACAACAAGACGTACCTGGAAGCCGCGGCGGGCATCCTGGCCGTCGAGGCCTACCACGCGGCGACCATCCGGTCGTCGCTCTACGAGAAGGGCCTGTCCTCGACGGTCCAGAAGCTGTCCAACGCGCGCGACTCGCTGGACGGCAAGCGGGACGACGACCAGGGCATCAAGCACTCCGGCAGGGCCAACATCGTGCCGGCGGGCAAGCACGGTATCGCCTACAGCCGGACCCCGGGTGCGGTGCTCAACATCGTGTACCTGAACAGCAAGAAGGTGCACAAGGGCGGGTTCTTCCCGGCCGGCGTCAACGGCTCGCTCCACACCAGCTCCTGAGCCGCAGGCCCGGGGGGGGGGGGGGGGGG
>CALMAR010000175.1:0-8441 GCA_937859855.1 uncultured Kineosporia sp. | reverse complement strand
GCCTCGGCCCGCTGGGATAGTCCCACCTAGGAGTCCGCAGGCCCGGGCGGGTCGGAGGCCCTGCTAACCCCGACACGGCCCGCACACCCCGACCCGCCCGGCCTGGCACCATCCGACCCGGCCACCACGGACAGGAACGATCATGACTGACATCGTGATGCGTGCAGACCCCGGCACCTACCGGAGCCTCGTCGCTCCTCCTCTGCCGCCCGCGCCGGCCCTGTCACCCGCGCCGCCGTCACCGGCTCCGGTGTCGCCGTCGGCTCCGAGGGGCCGTCGCAGGATCGGGCTCGTCGCGGCCCTAGGTCCGGGCTTCGTCGCGGCCATCGCCTACGTCGACCCGGGCAACTTCGCGACGAACTTCCAGGGCGGGGCGAGCTTCGGCTACAGCCTGCTCTGGGTGGTGCTCGCCGCCAATGCCGTCGCCATGATGATCCAGTTCCTGGCCGCCAAGCTCGGCATCGTGACCGGACGCAGTCTGCCGCAGCTGTGCCGGGAACTGCTGCCACGCAGGGTCTCGTGGGCCATGTGGGCACAGGCCGAGATAGTGGCGATGGCCACCGACCTGGCCGAGTTCATGGGGGCTGCGATCGGGCTGAACCTGATCTTCGGGATGCCGCTGTCGGTAGCCGGCGGGTGCACCGCGCTGATCGCCTTCGCCATCCTCGGCCTGCAGGGCAGGGGATACCGGCCGTTCGAGCTGGCCATCGGCTCGTTGCTGGCGCTGATCTGCATGGGATTCGTGTACATGGCATTCCTCGTACCGCCCTCGATGCGCGGCAGCGCATCCGGGCTCGTGCCGAGCTTCGGGGGGGAAGGTGCGCTGTTCCTCGCCGTGGGCATCATCGGCGCGACCGTCATGCCGCACGCCATCTACCTGCACTCCGGGCTGACCAGCCGTCGCCTGCTCTCGGCGGACGACGAGGACCGGACGAGGCTGCTGAGGCTGGAACGGGTCGACATCGGCGTGGCCATGGGCCTGGCCGGCCTGGTGAACATCGCGATGCTCGCGCTGGCGGCGGAACTGCTGCACCAGCAGCCGGATTCGGCGCCGATCACGCTGCAGAGCGCGCACGCCAGCGTCGAGTCCCTGCTGGGTGGCGGGGCGGCGCTGGTGTTCGCGGCGGCACTGCTCGCCTCCGGCATCTCGTCGTCCAGCGTGGGCACCGCCGCAGGGCAGATCGTGATGGAGGGCTTCCTCGGCGTCGCGGTGCCGCTGTGGTTGCGCCGGCTGATCACGATGACCCCGGCCGTGGTGCTGCTGTGCGCGGGCGTCGAGCCGACCCGGGCCCTGGTCCTCAGCCAGGTGCTGCTCTCCTTCGGCATCCCGTTCGCGCTGGTTGCACTGCTGATTCTGACCAGCACCAGGCGGCTGATGGGCGTGCACGTGAACGGGCCGGCGACCGTGGCCGTGGTGGCCACCGTGGTCGTCGTCCTCAGTGGCCTCAATGTTCTTCTCCTCGTACAGCAACTGACGACGTAGGGACCCCGACATGTTCAGCAACCTGGGTTTTGGCGAGTTCCTGATGATGGGCGTGCTGGGCCTGGTCATCTTCGGACCGGAACGGCTGCCGAAGGCGGCCAGCGATGCGGTCCGGGTGATCCGGCAACTGCGCTCGATGGCGGACTCGGCGATCAGCGACATCAAGGCCGAGCTGCCATCCGAGCTCGCGGACCTGGACCTCCGGTCACTGAGCCCGCAGGGCATGCTGCGCAAGGCCATCTTCGACGACAACCCCTCGACAGAGTCCGAAGCCGAGGGGGACGACGAGATGGACGGCGAGACCTACCTCCTGCTCGACCCCGACGTCACCGAGGGCCAGGCCGAGCTCCTCGACGCCAGCCTGCAACCCGTCCCGGTCCCCGACGACGGGCGAGGCCTCCCGCCGAGCTGAGTCCGGCGAAGCGGGACGCAGCCCGACGACAGCGCCCGCCCCGATAGACGGGTACCCGCATCAGGACCGCGTAGCCCTCCCTGCCGAAGCGTTCCACGAGGCAAGACGTTTGGCGTGCCGGACTCGAGCTTCGCCGTCCTTCTGCTCGGCGCTGACGCCCACGCCCTCTACGTCTCGCTCGGGTTCGCGTGGTGACGCCCAGCTCGGTCATCGCCGCCGCTGGACCAGCCACCGATGATGCCTTCGCGCCCGGCACGACGATGGCGTCGATCTGCCTGCTGCGGCGATCGGATGCCACAACGGCGCCGGAGCGATCCGCGAAGAGCCGCTGGTGCGATGCCTTCGGTTTGCTCCTCTTGACAACGGTACTCATGACGCGGCTGTCCCCCAGGAAGCCTGGCCCGGATCGGCCGACGACCACTCGTAGAGGATGGAATCCGGGTTGCCCAGGTCCGGTGACAACGCCTGTCCCTGGTAGACCGGCACCCGCATGAGCACCGCGTAGTCCTCCGTGCTGAAGCGCTCGAAGAGATAGGACTCGTTGGCGTCGCGAACCCGGGCATCGGTGAGAGCCCTGACGGCACCCAGCACACCCCGGCTGTGAATGCCGTTGCACAGGGTGAGGGTGCGGCTGGAGTTGTACGGGTTGCGTAGCCGCGCCAGGAATCCCACGTCCTCGATCAGGAGTTCGGTGTCGATCGGTGACCAGCGCGGCTCGAAGCGTATCTCCTCCTCGTCATGACCGACCGCGAAGATTTCGCCGCTCTTCAGCTGCGGGATCTCGAACTGGCGCACGGGCAGGCAAGTCAATGTGCGCAAGATGTGGTCCGTGAGTTCGTTCCAGCCGATGCCGCCCAGCAGGACCAGGTGCCCCGAGAGGGCATCGGCGTCGAGCTCGGAGGCGCGGGTGAACCGCACCGGGTAGGTGGACTCGTTCTCGGACCGGATGTGCCCGTGCAACTCCATCAGGGCATCGAGGTCGGCGAACCCGTGCAGTTGGGTGTAGTTCGGGTTGCGCGGGTCCGCCAGGAGATCTTGGACCTCGGGCGGGGCATCCGGGGCCACGATGACGAGCGGTCCGTCGTCGTCGAAGAACCATGATCTGAAGGAGGACGATGCACCGGCACCGGTCTCGCGAGCGGCCTGCCAGAGCGCGCGTAGCTCCTCCAGCAGGGTGTCGCGCTGGCGTACTTGTTCGGCCGTCAGGCTGCGCTCGGAGATCAAGTCCGGATGGCCGCTGCGGCCGCGGACCGGGACGGCAAACAGCCGCGCATACGGCTCGAGACGAGACTCGGGCAGGGGAGCCGGCCGCCGCGCGTTCTCCCACGAGGAGATGGACGCAGCACCGACCCTTTGCTCAGCACTGAACACGGCTGCGAGCTGCCCCTGGGTCAGCTTTGCCCGCTCGCGAAGCGCCCGGAGACGGACGGCGAGTGCAACTTCCGCTGACGTCGGTGACGCGGCCACGGCACCCCCATCTGAACAGCGAGCATCCAGCAGGTTCAGTACAGCACGATGTGACTGCCGTCAGGCCTGCGACGATCGTCCTCACTGCGTCGATCTGATCTCTGCCCGACAAGTGGATGCGCTTCCGAGCGCGGACCCATGCTGCTGTGGCATCGTATGCCGCTGTCACGCTCTGTGAAATCTATGCTGGCCAGCAGCCGCCCCTAAGCGAGGGACCATCGATGGTCGTCGACACGCGTCGAACAGACGGCGTGCGGCCGCAGGTCGCGGGCGCCGAACTGGAGATCACGGTCCTCGGGCCGCAGGAATGGGAGCGCCTCCGTGACCTTCGGTGCCAGGCGCTGACGGAAGACCTCGACAGTTTCTATCCGGGATCACAGAGCGATTTCGGTGCCTCGCGAGAGGCTTGGATCGACCGCCTCGAGCGCAGTGTCTGCGTGGCGGCGCGGGTCGACGGCGTGGACGTCGGCTTGGCCTGGCTCGTAGAAGGCGAGGAACCTGACACCCGATCACACATCGAGGCCGTCTGGGTCTGTGGAAACCATCGTCGTCTTGGTGTGGCGACGGCACTGATCCAGGGTCTGGTGATGTTCGCCGTTGACCGGGGCGATGAGGTCCTGCTGTGGATCATGGCTGACAACGGCGCGGCGCGTGGCTTCTACGGGGCATTCGGCTTCGTTCCGACCGGTGAGACCAAGCCCACACCGGGTGGCCGTTTCGAGGAACGCTTCCGCCTAGGCCTGTCAGGCCGCCGGGACGTAGTGGCGGCCACGGATGGCACGGCCTCTGCCGAGGCCGGTGCCGAGGCACTGCTGGAGGCCTAGCTCGGCGCAGGCATCGGCGGGTTCGGTGCCCACGGGTAACTGCGCGCTGCGCCGGGCAAAGTCCTTGCGGTCCGACTGCCAGGCTTCGACGAAGTCGAGGCAGTCATCCGGTGTGATCGTCGCGAGCCGGTGCTGCGCATGTTGCATCGACTTTCGTGCCTGCCCGGCCACGGCGTGGGCCATCCGCTCCAGGTCCGCGTCGATCCGGTCAATCAACATCTGGCGTGACTCGATGAACCTCCGCCAGTAACCATGGTCAGGGACTCGCGTCTGGGTGGCGGGCCCCGCCGTGAAGAGTCCCTCGTCTATCGCCGCGAAGAGCCCCTCGGCCAGGAGGTCGCCGAATTCCTCCTCAGCCGCACGCTCGCCGCGTGCGAACGGGTTGAACGGGGCCTGTCGCGCCGCACCGACCATGGACACGCCGCCCGTCGAGGCGCGGTGCGCGAGGAAGAACCAATCCTCGTTGTAGACGTCGGGGAAGAAGTCCAGGGGCAAGTCTGCGGTGTTCACCCCGAGGGCACCGCCGGTGATGAAGTTGCCCTGCTCGTGCCCGCTCAGTCGGTTGGCGTGGCAGACGACGCTGTTGTCGGGGAACTCTTGCGCGATCAGCCCGGCGACGGGGGAGTCGTCCAGCTCCGCGGACACCCGGGCCAGGTGCGCAGGGGTTAGGTCGAACATGTCGTCGTCCAAGAACATGATTTTCCGCCAGCCGCTCAGCCGGGCGAGCAGCAGCCCGATTTGCCGCTTGCGGCTGAGGTCGCTGTGCCGCCCGGCGCTGAGTCCGGCGAAGCGGGGTTCCGACGTGCGGAAGTCGAGCAGCGGGTGGGGGTGGGAACTCGGGACCGCGCCGATCAGCGCGCGACAGCCGGGGACGCGCGCGACGACGTCCTCCGCGCTCTCGGGAAGGCAGTCGTGACTGGCCAGCACGACGAGTGTGGCCCGGGTCGCGGCTGCCAGGTGTGCCGCCCGGTCGAGGTGCCGGGCGTCGCGATGCGCCGGAACGACGATGGCGTCCACCGGTGGCAGCGCAACCGGAGGTGTGTCGTTGCGGGAGACCCGTCTCACCAGGTTCTCGTGGGTGGCCCGCTGGGTCACGCGAGAGGCGTCGGGTGCACGGGCCGACAGGTCGTCGGTCATGGCTCCCCCTCGCCCGCCCACGAGAAGAGCACGGCCTTCGGGTCGGCGAGTGAGACGCCGAGCGCCTTTCCCTGCACCACCGGAACCTTGATCAGGATGGCGAACTCGCCACTCGGGAAGCGCTCGGCGATGTAGGCCTCGTTGTCCTTGCGGAACCGGACGTCGGTCAGCGTGCGCACCGCTCCCAGCACGCCACGGCTGTGGGTGCCGTTGCAGATGGTCAGCGTCCGGTTCCGGTTGAACGGGTTGGCCGTGCGGGCGATGTACCCGATGTCACGGTAGAGCAGCCTCTTGCCATCCTGTTCGGTCCACTCGGGCTCGAACCGCTCGACGTTGCCGTCGATCTCGGCCACGAAGATCTCGCCCGTCCGCAGTTCGGGCACCTCGACCTGCTCCACCGGGAGGCGCGTCAGCGAGGGCTGGAGTTCCTTGTAGTAGAACTCGTTCCAGCCGATGCCACCGATCAGCGCGATGTGCCCGGAGAGATCCTCGATCCGGTAGTCGTTGGCGGACCGGTAGCCCACCAGGAAGCGGCCGGCGACCTCCATCCGGATGTGGCCGTACAGGTCGATCAACGCGTCCACGTCCGCCCAGGAGTGGCTCTCCGTGTAGTTCGGGTCGTCGGGGTTGGCCAGGGGACCCTGCGATCCCCGAGGAGCCGACGGACAGATGATCGTGAGCGGGCCGTCATCCGGGAAGTCCCACAGCGTGGGGGCGCGGGCCGCCTCTTCGTGCTCGGCACGCACGTCCGCGGAGTCGTAGAGTTCCGTGAGCGATCGGAGCACGTCTGCGTGCGTCTCGCGCTCCTCGGCCGAGAGGTCGGTCAGGGGAACCAGTACCGGTCCGTCCGTGCGCTTGGCCGTCGCTGCCAGCCGGGCGTAGGCCTCTATCCGGCTGCTGGGGGGTCGGACCGGGGTGCGCGTGCTCTCCCACGTCGAGATGGTCGGTGACTGCACCGGCTTCTCACGGGTGAGTGCGTTCGCCAGGTGTACCTGTGTCAGCCCAAGGTCTTCCCGGAGGTGGCGGAGCCGGGCGGCGAGGTCGACCTGCTGCGGGGTGGGGCTGCTGACCATGCCCACCTCCGGCCGCCCGTCGTTGCCGGAATCGGTGGCAACGCTAAGTCCAACCCGGCCACCGGCCGGTTCGCCCAAATGATAGGTGACCTTGGCGACATTAGGTATAGCGGTGCCCAAACCTGCCGAGGTTGCCGAAGTCGTTCGTTCCCTCGTGGGTGCTCACCGGGGCCGTGGCCGCAGAACGAGCAGCGCGGGTCGAGATGATGCTTCGCCCGAATGTCGGCCGCTATTGCACGCCGTAGGAGTTGCGCGATCCTTTCAGCACCGCTTGGGTCGCTGTTCGTTTCCTGCACCGTCGAACCGATTCTCAGATATTTCGGCATGCCCGCGGGGAAAGCGTGACTGCCCGGCACGCCGGGCGTCGCGTCAGGTCGACGCAGGTGCGCCGTCGTTCGCAGGCTCCTCGGGCCGTTCGAGCTGCCCGGTCGGGCGACCCGAGCAGGCCGCCTCGTCCAGGATTGCCGTGCGAGTCCCAAGGCCTGCCGCCGGCTTACCGATCTCGATGGGCTCTGACCTGCGGCGATCGGCATTCTGCACGCTCCTGCGGCCGGGGCGCGCAGGTCAGCGCGGGCAGAGCCGAAACTTCGCCCAACCACATCTGTACCGGTTGCCCTTGGCCGCCTTATGCCGGCGAAAAAATGCTTGGTAAGTGTCGGTTAATTTGTTCGGTGCACTTGCGGAGAATCAAAGAAGGACACCTCAAGCCGTGAACTCGAGGGCCTATTGTTCTTCTGTGATCGTGGCTTTACCGTCCTGATATGTACTCATTAAGGGGCGGCGTCATGAATACAGGTGCCGATATGAACTTCTCGCCGCTGCCGGTGCAGCGGGTGGGCAGCTGGGCCCTGCAGCGGGTACGGATGCGGCGCCCGTGGAGCGCCTGGGCCCTTCTGCAGCCGCCACGCACTCCGCCCCGCGGGACGCCACCGCCGTTCCAGCCGGTTCCCGTCCCGATCCGGACGCCACCGCCGTCCAAGGGGCGGCGCCGCCGTGGGTGGCGGGTCTGGCAGGTTCCGTTCCCCCTGCCGGCGGCCCTGGTCGTGGTCACGGGGTCGGACGTGGTTGCGAGCATCGTCCTGTACCTGATCGCGCACCAGCTGGACTGCGACCGACGGCTGTGCGGGTTGGCGACGCACGGGCACCCGAGGCTGACCATGTGCCTCGCGATCGGATCGGCCGTCTCGCTGCTCGGCGGCGCAGCGTCCACCCGTTGTTTCCGTCGCGGTGAATGGCCGTTGCTCGTGATGTCCGGGGTGGGGGCCGTCGTCGCCGCTTACGCGATGGCCGGGCTGGTGGCAGCCGCGGGACTCGTGCTGGGCGCGCTGTTCCTGGCCGGGCTCGTGCTGTTCATCCTGCTCGTCGCCGCCGAGCTCGACCCGCGACCAGAGCCGATGGGGCGGTGATCAGCGATGAGGACGCCGCAGAGGTCCGGAGGGCGGGACCAGTTGCCACGTCGCGGGGTGAAGGCGATCTGGGGTGTCGTCCTGCTCGACGCCATGAACGCCTGCTGGATGATGCTGGACGGTGACTGGCTGGACCGGCAACCGACGATGATCTCGGCCTCGACCTGGGGTGGGCATCACCGGCTGGTCCTGGGTCTGGCGGTGGCGGCGCTGGTCAGCTTCGGCGTCCTGGCACCGGTGACCGCCGGGTTCACCCGTGCCACCCGAGTCGAAGAGGCGGCGATCGCCACCACCTGCTTCGCCGCCGTCCTGGCGCTCGGCGGGCTGATGGCGGCGATGCTTCCGCTGGCGGCGGGACTGCTGGTCGTCGCGGGCGCAGCCAGGCTGTTCCGCTGAGGCGGCCTACCGCCCCCCCGGATCAGCGGTAGGACGCGCGGTCGAAGGCCTGGGCGCGTTGCGCCCGGGCCACCGTGTCCCGGCCCTCGACCACCAGGCGGCGCAGGGCCGGTTCGCCGGTCGCGCCCGGCCCGGCCAGCCCGGCGTCGGTCGCGGCCAGCACCTGGTCGGCCGGTTGGCCGTGCGGGTACAGGCCGACGACGATCTGCGAGGCCATCTCGTTCGTCCGCCCCGCCCACACGC
>CALMAR010000174.1 GCA_937859855.1 uncultured Kineosporia sp. | reverse complement strand
GTTCAAGACGGCCATCGGCACCGTCACCGCGCAGGCCGCGCCGCAGGCCCGGGGCGAGGCGCTCGCCGGGCTGTTCCTGGTCGGCTATCTCGGCCTGATCGGCCCGGTGATCGGCCTGGGGGTCGCGGCTCAGCACACATCCGCCGGCGTGCTGGTGAACTGGTTCAGCGGCGCACTGCTCGTGCTCCTCGCACTGGCCGCCGGGCTTTCGGCCGGGCGGACCCGTACACCGCAGTCTTAGAGCAGAACGCACTCAGCTCAATCGAGCGACGATTCCAGGCAATCAGGTGCTGCGCGAGCGCCGGTTAATCACCTTCTGCACGCGCTCTCGATTTTCGGGCCGGGCCGCGTACTCCCGCGCTTGCTGGACGAAGGCACGCGCACGTTCGCGATTCTCCGGACGCGAGGCGTAGTTCTTGGCCTGCTGGATCACGCGCCGACCGGCCGGGGTGGACGCGAATGCCATCGCCGCAGCGATGAGACCTTTCCTCTTCGCCATCAGGCTCCTCATTCGATCACCGTCGTTACATCCTCACGTTAGGTCAGGATCCAGCCCTCGGGTAGTCGAGAAGGGTCCGGCAACGCCGCTCCCAGAACCACGGTGACGTCCGGCCGCCGTCTCTTCACGTCGACACCGATGGCGTGCATTCGGTAGAACCGGGCAATGACGTTCGCCGCGTTCGAAGTCCCTCCGCCGGGCCGGCCGGCCGGTTTCCGGGTCGTGGCTGGGCGCGAGGACGGGCTGCGGCGGCTCATGGTCGTCACGGGACGGTTGCTGGCGGGCGACACCGGCCCGGTCCACGTCCACCACGGCGACGAGGTGCTGAGGGTCATCAGCGGCGAGATCTTCGTGCGCTGCGGAGACATGCGCCGCAGTTGCGGGCCCGGAGATCTCGTCATTGTTCCCGCAGATGTACCGCACGGCTTCCGGGTGATGTCAGAAACGGTGCTCGAGGTCATCGCCGAATACGACATCGGCACCCTTTATCCCGTGCTCGACGCGGACGCGGGTGTGACTCTGACGGAGGTGCACCGGCAGGACATGCCCTGGGGGCGGCCCCCACAAGCCGGCGCCCACTGGACCACTGACGAACAATTGCAAGAGATTCTCGACCGGCTCGCTTACGACATCTGACCAGCTGCCTCAGCACATCACGCACGCGCGATCACCTCCGTCAGCTCCGTGAGGGGCCGCCAGGGCATGCGGCGACGTGGTCCACCTGTGAAGCCGACCAGCGCACCATGCGCCGCTGGGGAGCCGGACTGGTCTGGGTGCGGGTCCATCGCCAGCACATCATGAGCGATTCGGTGCTGGCCGGTCACCTCCCCGGCTGCGCCCAGCAGCAGTCAGCGCAGACGGCGGCTACTTCTGCGACAGCGGCGCCCCCGTACCGGTCACCGGGTTGTACGCCGGGCCATCGTCCGCGAGAAGCCGTTCGGCCTCCGCCCAGATCGCTTCCTCGTCCTGGTCGAGGTTGATCGTCTTGCGGAACGGCTGAACGACCTGCTTGTCGATTCGCAGGTACACCTCGTTGCGGTTGCCTTCGGGGTCGAAGAAGTAGATACCCAGCGCATTTCCGTGGGTCACCTCTTGCTGCACCGGGATCTGCTCGCGCCGGAACGTGCGGTGGTACTGGATCAGGGTCTCCAAACTGTCCACCCGCCAGGAGAACTGATGCGGAAGCATCGAGCCGCCCGGAGCGGTGCGCCCGCGCTGCAGGACGAACTCGTGGTGCTCCACGTCAGGTCGCGAACTCAGGAAGACAATGCCCAGGTCGTCCTCGCGGTCAGTCACCTGCAGGCCGAGGACCCGGGTGTAGAAGTCTTCCATCACCTCGAGGTCGTCGACCCACAACCCCGAGTGACCAAGTTCCTCGATTGGCACGTTTACCTCCACGGTTGCACCGGCGGGATGGCTAGAGCGTAGAACGGCTGGGGTCAGTCGGCAGAACGGTAGATGTGCTTGACCTCCTGGAATTCGGCCAGGCCGCCCGGGCCGTTGAGCCGGCCCAAGCCACTGGCCTTGTAGCCGCCCTCCTCGAACTGGTCGAATATCTGGGCCCAGTCATTGGTCCATACCGTGCCGGCCTGTATCGCGGCGGACGTGCGCAGCGACCGGGCCCCATCGGTGGTCCAGACGGACGCGGACAACCCGTATTTCGTGGCATTGGCCCGGTTCACTGGCAGAGCCGGTGCTCGCGCTCCGCTGAAGGCAGGTACGCAAAGCCGAGATGGTCGCGAACGGCCGCTAGCCCTCGAGCAGATCGTCCTCACCCACCCCGCCCGGCCAGTGAACACCAGCCGGGGACAAAGGTCGCCGAACGGGTGACCAAGCCGGTCCTGACCACTGTGAAGCCGGGTCACCGAATGGCGGTGAACGCGCCATCAATTGTAAGAACAGATCCGTTCAGATAGGCAGATTCATCGCTCAGCAAGAAGTAGACGGCCTGGGCGACTTCCGTGGTGGTGCCGTAGCGGTGGGCCGGAATGTTGCCGAGCAACCGCTGGCGCTCGGCGTCAGCTTGGTCGGGACTCTTCATCTGCTCGACTGACTCGATCATGGCGGTACGAGTGGGTCCCGGGGCAATGGCATTCACCCGGACACCATGCTGGGCCGCCTCAGCACCGGCCACCTTGGTCAGTCCGACGAGCGCGTGCTTGCTGGCGACGTAGGCGCCATGATCGATGTGCCCGACAAGCCCGGCAACCGATGCCGTATTGACCACGGCACCGCGCCCTTGCTCGTACATGGATGGCAGGACGTACTTGAGACCGAGGAAGGCGCCGCGGACATTGACGGCCAGAACGCTGTCGAAGGTCGTCTCCTCGAGTTCGACTATGGGCAAGAGCTTTCCGATGATGCCGGCGTTGTTGAAGAAGAAGTCGATGGACCCGAAAGCATCCCGCGCGGCGGACACATATCCGCGAACATCCTCCGACCTCGACACATCCGCAACGAAGGCATGGACAGCAGTTCCGGTAGCGGCCAGCTCATCGGCCAGAGCGGTGAGGAGACCGGCTTCGCGGTCGACGGCCAAGACCTGAACCCCACGCTGGTTCAGGAGGGTCGCGGTGGCCCGGCCAATGCCGTTGGCTGCGCCAGTCACGATCGCTGAGCGCGGGCTTTCCGGCGAACCTGTGATCTCCCGATCCTGATGAACGCTAGTCATGGCTGCCCTCCGGGCTGAGAAGCTCGACACCGGATCGAGTGCAGGCTTCGATGAGAAAGTCCGTTGGTTCGTCGGTGACGACCGTTGAGATGTCGTCGAGTTGGCAGACGGCGGCGAAGTCGGCGGCGCCGAGCTTGGTGTGATCCATGGCCACGACGATGCGCTTTGCCCGTCCCAGCACTGCCTGCTTGACCTGAGCCTCGGCCAGGTCGGCGACGGTGAACGTTTCGCCGGCCAGGCCAGTCACACCAAGAAAGGCCACATTGACCGTGAAGCGCTCCAGGTCGGCCAAGGTCAATGGCCCGGTGAAGCATCCACCGGTCGGCCGGTACGTTCCGCCGAGCAGGGTATGCCGGATCCCGGGAGTGTCGGCTAGGGCCTGAGCGACCCCGATCGCGTTGGTGAGCACGTTCACGTTGGACGGCGTGATGCGCGACTGCTCCGCAAGTAGTTGAGCAATCCCGTGAACAGAGCTGCCGGCGTCCAAAAATACGGCATCCCCAGGACTGATCAGCGACAGACACTTGGCGGCGATCCGCGTCTTGGCATCGGTGTTTCGCGACATGCGGGCGCTCAGATCCGGCTCGAGGGTGAAACGGACCTCGATGGCGCCGCCGTGAGTCCGGTGCAGAAGTTGCTGCCGGGCAAGATCGGCGATGTCCTTGCGGATCGTCGGCTCGGTGACGCCCAGGAGCTCGGCCAGCTCGCTGTTGCGGACTCGTCCCCGCTCCTCGAGCAGATTCAAGATCCGGGCATGCCGCTCCTGAGCGAAAGGGGTCGCGGATCCCCATCGCGGCAATGAGGAGGGCCGCCCTGATTGGGCCGGGGTTTCGGCTGTCATAAGCACTCCAGGGCTCGCTGGATCTCGTGGTGGATCCCTACCATGTGCTCGGCGGGGCTGTCATAGCGCGGCGGGACGGTGCGGAAGTCGGCCCCGAGATCCTCGGCCAGCGCCTGAGCGTGCCCGGCCGGGTGGACAGGGTCCTGTTCGTTGCCAATGACCAGGACGGGGACGCCGCAAGCCGGTGGTCGGCGGGGCGCGTCGCCCGGCATGGCTCTGAGCCGATCGGCTCGTTGAGCGGCACCCGCTTCATCGAGCTGACCGAGGAGGGCACGAGCCGCGAGTTCCGATGTGGCTGCGACCCGTGCATATTCGGGATTGGCGATCAGGGCAGCCTTGGCCTCTGGCGGATTCATGGCCGTGAGAAGGGCCGCTATCACCGGAAAGATGGCGAGGTTAGGGGGATTTGGGGACCACCGCCACGCTGGCCTGATCAGGATGGCGCCCTCGATCAGCAACCGGCGCCGGGCGGCCAGCTCCAGGGCGACAGCCGCGCCCATCGATACGCCGATGACCACGACTGGACCGGTGATCGCCTCCTCGACGTCGGCGGCCAGACGAGCGAAGCTGAGATGCCTGGCCTCGCACGGCAGTGTCGTAGCCCCGTGACCACGCAGGTCGGGGGCGAGCCGTCGCCAATTGCGGAGGGACGGCGGCACCAGCGACTGAGACTGACGGTGATCAGCGCCAAGTCCATGCAGGAGCAGGAGACTTCGGCTTCCTGCTCCGCTCACACTGCAGGCAAGCTGGCCGATCATGATCGGGGCCAGTATCGAGCCAGGAAATCGTGGACTCGCGGCGCATCTTCGGCCGACAGGTCCTGGGCGATGACGGGAACGGGGCGGGGCAGCCGCGAATGAAGACCGGACACCAGGGCGTAGTCGAGCGCGCCAGTTCCGGGGGCAGCAAAGCCTCCAGGCAACACGTCCTTCGCGTGCATTCCCACGACGTGTTCGCCAAGCAGAGCAAAAGCTTCGGTCAGAATCGATTTCTGGTCACCTGCGGTCTCGGGCGTCAGCAGATTGGCTGGATCGAGGACGATGCCGACGTGCTGGGCCTGCTCGCCGAGATCGTCCAGCAGTTGCGCCGCGGCCGGGGCGTCGCAGACAACGTTGGCCGCCTCCGGCTCGATCCCCAGGCGGACCCCGGCCGCCGCCGCAGACGGCAGCAGTTCATCAAGAGTCGCGCGCAGGTCCTGCCACGCCTGGAGCGTGCCGTTGTCCGGATGCGCGCGCCACATGTCGACCGGATCCCGGGTACCGCTGCACAGCGTGACTACCTGCGCGCCAGTGTCTTTCGCCACATCGATCACTTGTTTCGCGGCGGTGATCGATCGCTTCCGGGCGAGCACATCGGGATCGATCGCATTGAATGTGGCCGAGAGCGACCACACCGCAACGCGCTCGGACTCAAAACCTCGCCGGATGTCAGTCGCCTGCTCCGGAGTGAGATCCGGATCCAGAGTGGGACGCCCGAGAGCGGACAGATTCAGCTGCGTGAGTGTGAACCCCGCTCGCCTGACCGCAGCCGCCACGTGCGCCGGCGCACCGGGCGGAAAGACCCGCGCGAACACACCGAGCTCCGTCTGGCCAGTCATGCCGTCTTCACCGGGGTACCACCCTGGGCCACCGAGTCCGCGACCGCGGCGATCAGCCGAACAGCGGCCACGCCATCGTCTGGGCCAGGAGTTGGCGCGGCGTCGCGCTGAATCGCTTGCACAAATCCTTCGATCTGCCGCTTGTAGGCATTGCTGTCGCCGAAGACGGGCCGGTCACTGCTCAGCACCGAGGCGCTGAAGACCTCGACGTCGCTGGCGCGCAGCGTGAACGGAAAGTGAGTGCGCAGATGAACTGAACCGTGTTCACCGTAGATGTCAGCCCCCTCTGACCATTCGGAGTGGACGTTGGCGGTGATTTCGAAGTGAGCAATGCCTCCATCGGCCAGATCGGCCAGTCCGTGCCAGCTGTAGTCCTTGCCGCCACTGACCATCCGGGCCTGAACACTGGTGGGCTGGCCCAGAAGGTAACGGATGCCGTCCAGGACATGAGCGCCATGGGTTGTGAGCAAGTAGCTTTCACGATCTGCCTTGAAATCGGCTTCGCGGGCTCGGACTGTTTCGTCGATCACAATCGTGGGAAAGAGGGTGGCTTCCGCGGGCGGCCGCAGCTCGGCCATCACCCGGTACCAAACCGTGGCGGACAGCACCTTGCCGATGCGGGTCCGGATCGCCTCGGCCGCGAATTGCACGCCCGGGTCATAGCGTTTCATGGCTCCAACCTGAAGCTTGAGGCCCGTCGCCTTCGCCCGCGCAGCGAGTTCCTCGGCGTCGCCGACGGTGCCCGCCAGGGGCTTCTCCACCAGCACGTGCTTGCCTGCCTGCAGCGCCTGGGTCGCCAATGGGAGATGAAGCCGATCCGGCACCGCGACGATGACGGCGTCGACGTCGTCTCGGGCGACGAGCTCCCCGGCCGTAGCCAGTCCAGCCACGTCGTATCTCCGAGCCACCCCATCCCGGAGCGTCGGGGATGGATCGCACAGCGCGACCAGGCGTGCTCCATTGGCCTTGGCCAATGCGGGCAGATGTGCAGCTTGGGCGATCCGGCCTGCTCCGATGAGGCCGATCCTGAGGTCATTCACAGAATGCTCCTTGTTGTCCGGGGCGACCGCCGGTCGCCGATCATGTCCGCACTCGTGTCCGTCACGAGTGCTGCAGTAGTCCGGCTCACGCCGACTGGTGAGCTCGGGTAAAGCGAGCCGCGAGATCGGCCGCTCCGATCACACCCGCCTGATTTCCCAGCTGAGCCACAGAGACCGCTGGCAGCGGGCGCAATGGGCCGATGGAGGCTGTTTGCCTGAGAGCAGCCCGGGTGGCGGACAGCAGCGGATCACCGATCCGGCTGGCCCCGCCGCCCAGGACAAGCGATGAGTGGTCGATGACCCGCGACACCTGGGACGATGTGAAGGCGATCGCTCTGGCGGCGGCCTCGACCACGCCAAGGGCTGCTGGGTCGCAACGGCGTGCAGCTTCAGCCAAGTGATCCCCAGTCAGTCTTTCCGGATCGCCGCCGCAGAATTGGTTCAGCAGAGTCGTTCCGGCTGAGGGCTTTTCCGGGCCGGTCCCGGCGCCAGAGACGCGAAGCCGAGCCTGGCGAAGCATGGCTGTCCCACTGGCATAGACAGCCAGGCAACCTTGCGCTCCGCACACGCACGGAGGCCCCTGAGGATCGACCAGCATGTGGCCGATTTCTCCTGCTGCGCCAGTAGGACCGGCGACGAGCTGGCCATTGATGACGACCCCGCCGCCGACATCAGTGCCCAGAGTGAGCATGACCATCGCTCCGGTGCTCTGATCCGGATGCTGGCTCCGGGCGAAGATGAACTCACCCCACGCCGCCGCATCGCCGTCGTTGGTGACCACCGTCGGCACACCGGTGGCCAGCTCGAGGTCCTGACGCAGGGATCGGCCGGCCCACCCGAGGTTGACGGCGTTCGCCACGGTCTCGCGGTCCGGGCTCAGCCACGCTGCGACGGCCACCCCGAGGCTCAGCTCGTCCTGAGGCGCCTCGTCGCGCACGCTCTGAGCAACGGCCGTGATCATGGCTATCAGAGCGCCGTAATCGCGAGCGCCGAGGCGACGCTCCCGGTAATCCACGAGCGCACCGTCAGCCACAAGGCCGGTGCTGATCTTGGTGCCGCCGACATCCACGCCGATCGTTCGCTTCGCCATCGCAACCTCACTGACCGCGTTAAAACGAAAGTAACCGAGTCTGACGCTAATCGCTCAATATGGCCCTGTCTACTGCTGGTTTAGGCCTTCCGATCTGCTGCTGCGCGCGATCTTCCGCCCAGATCGCTTTTCGTTTAGACTCTCTAAGGATCGACTCAAGCTGAGAACGTGGATGTGCGTAAGCTGACGAAGATGAAGGAGGGGCGATGCGGGCTTACGTGTCGCTATGGTCGGCAGATCTGCTCGATGTGGGCCGGGCGATCGATTTGGTCGCTGGGGTCGCCGATGGCTTCCATCTGGACGTCTTCGACGGTCACAACGTGGACGATCTCCTGTTCGGACCCGACTTCGTGGCCGCCGTCAGGCGCCGTACAACCCTCCCGCTCGAGGTCCACCTCAACGTGGAGGACCCGGATCGCTGGGCGCGGCGCTTCATGGACGTAGGCGCTGACATCGTTACCGTGCAGGCGCATGCATCAGCGGACATCGAAGCCACCCTCGGAATGATCCGCGAAGCCGGGACCATCGCCGGGCTCGGAGTGGAAGTGAGCGACAACATCGCGACAGCGGCATCCCACGCGTCGTACGTCGATCGCTATCTGGTGATGGGAACCGAGATCGGGATCAAGGGTGTGTCACTCGATCCCGCTACTTTCGCCAGAATCCGCTCATTGGTGGACCTGACGAATGACCGACCGGATCGCCTCATTGTGATCGACGGCGGCATCAGGGCCGAGGTGATCGAAGACCTGGCCCAGGCCGGAGCCTCGGGGGTCGTTCCCGGATCTCTCGTCTTCGGGGCGGCCGACCCGGTCGGCGTCATCCATCAGCTGCATGCCCTGCCGGTCGCCCATCTGACCGGCGCAGCCGTCGTCACCCAATGAGGAGGAACCCATGCGGGCAGTCCTGTACGAAGCTGCGCGGAAATGGTCCGTAGCTGACGTTCCCACGCCCGAGTCCGGATCGGGACAGGTTCGCATCGCCGTCAGCCAGACAGGAGTGTGCGGCACCGACCTGCACATCCACAATGGCGATTTCAACGCCGAGTTCCCACTCGTTCCAGGGCACGAAGTGGTCGGCACGGTTGACCAGCTCGGCGCAGGGGTCACCCGCTTCGCCGTTGGCCAGCAGGTGACAGTCAACCCGAACCTGAACTGCGGCCATTGCGACCACTGCCTGGCCGGGCGCCCGATCCTCTGCCAGAACGCCAAGGGATACGGCGCCAACATTCAGGGATTCTTCGCCGACTACGCCGTCGTTCCCGAGACGCTGGTCCACTCCGTTGAGGGGATCGCGCTCGACACGGCGGTTTTCGCCGAACCCACTGCGTGTGCCATGCACGGCCTCGAGACTCTCAGCATCCGGCCCGGATCGAGTGCGCTCGTTCTGGGGGCTGGTCCCACCGGTCTGCTGCTCGCGCAGCTGATTGCGTCCGGCGGAGCCAGTTCAGTGACCGTCGCGGCACCCACCCGCAGCAAGCTGGACGTAGCCCTGAACTTGGGAATCGATGCCACCGTCCAGATCAGCCGCGACGACCCAGACGCCAACATGAAGCGATTGATGGACGCATCTCCGCGCGGCGATGGCTTCGACATCGTGGTCGAAGCCACCGGCTCGACCACGATCGGGAACATCTGCGTCCAGCTGACCAGAAGCGGCGGCACCGTCCTCGTGTACGGCGTCACCCGAGCCGATGAGATCATCCACTTCCACCCGTTCGACGTCTTCCGGCGCGAGATCACCATCAAAGGCTCCTTCGCCGAGATGACCTCCTTCGGTGCTGCCATCTCCGCGCTGCGAACCGGACGGGCTCGCACCGCGGGCCTCATCACCCACCGCTTCGGACTCGAGGACTATGGCGCGGCGCTGGAGGCGCTGGCCTCAGATCCCTCCCTGCACAAGGCAATCATCGTGCCCTGACCAGCCGGTGCTCAGTACACGTTCACGCCGTAGGCGTTCAGCGCTTCGGTCACCGGCTGGAAGTACGTCGTGCCGCCGGTGCTGCAGTTGCCGCTGCCGCCCGAAGTCAGTCCGTAGGCGGTGTTTCCAGCGAAGAGCGGACCGCCACTGTCGCCGCCCTCGGCACACACTGTGGTCTGGATCAGCCCGGAGACGCGGCCCTCGGCGTAGTTGACGGTGGCGTTGAGAGCGGTCACCCGCCCAGAGTGCGTTCCAGTGGTACGACCGGTGCGGTAGACGGTCTGGCCGACGGACGGCGTCCCGGCTCCGGTGATGTCCTGGCTGGCGCCGTTGTAGGTGACCGTGCCCGGATGTGACTGGGTGCCGGTGTAGCGCACCAGGGCATAGTCATTACCCGGGAAGCTGTAGTTCTGCGTGGTTCCGAGGGTGGTGGTCTGGGCCGGGTTGGAGTACCAGACACTGGCCACCGCACCGCAGTGACCGGCGGTAAGGAAGTAGTAAGTGCTGCCCGAGCGCACATTGAAGCCCAGCGAGCAGACATAGCCGCCACCGTAGATCGGGCTGCCGCCGCGGATCCGCATCGAGAGCCGGCCCGAGATGCTGTGCAGGCTGACCGATGAGCCGAGCCGGGTCACGGCTGCCTTCACCGACCTCAGCTTTGAGCCGGTGACCGTGCTGTCCGCCGACACCACCAGCTTGCCGCTGGCCGGGTCGATCGCCCACGCGGTACCCGGCACGAACAGGGTGGCATCCAGGGTCCGCTCGGCCGATGCTGTGGATACAGCCGACGCGGCCGAGTTCGCGGCCTGGGCCGGGGACGCCAGCAGGCTGGAGGTCACGAGCAGCGCGGCGGCGGCGAACAGTCCAGACAGGGCGCGGATCTGCTTCATTGATCGGACCTCCGGTGCGAACCAGGCGATGGGCGAAATGTCCCTTTCCATCGTGAGTCAGCCCACTCGCGAGTACAAGCTCTGACGCCTGGCTTTCGAAGAACGCTGGCGGACAGAGGCAGCGTCCTATCGCAGTAGCTGGGTCAGCCGCTCCGCGTTACGCACCGCGTTGCCGCCGCCGTCATTGTTGAAGTAGGCGAAAACCTCCGCACCCGACCAGGACCATTCCCGCAGCCGATCCGCCCACCAATGCAGATCCTCGTCACGGTAGGAACCTGCGTACAGGCGCTCTTGGTCGGGTCCGTGCAGGCGGACATACACGAACGAGGCGGTTCGGCGCAGTACGCAGGGCAGACCGGCACCGCTGAGGACACACCAGGCGGCGCCGTGCCGTTCGAGCAAGCCGAAGACCGCCTCGTCCACCCAGCTGGGATGCCGCAACTCGACTGCGACCCGCACCCAGGCCGGTAACTGGTTCAGGAAGTAGTCCAGGCGGGCGTCGTCTCGCTCCTGGTCCGGCCGCAGCTGCACGAGCAGGACCCCGCGATGTTCGCCGAGCTCGTGCCACGCCGAGACGATCCTTGGCGTCCACGCCTCCGGAGAGTAGAGGCGCCGGGCATGAGTCAGCCCGCGCGGCGCCTTCACAGACAGGACGAAGCCTGCTGGGAGGCGGCGGCGCCACCCGGCGAACGTTGCGTCGCGCGGCCAGCGATAGAAGCTGGCATTCAGTTCAGCCGTCGGCAGTCTGCTCGCGTATGCGTCCAGGCGCCCCGAGGGAGCCAGGCCGGGCGGATACAGCACACCGTCCCAGTGCGGATAGCTCCAGCCGGACGTACCGACGTGAATCACGCGGCCGGCCCTGGCGCCTGGCTCGCAGGAAAGGGCCGACTCTCCATCCTCAACGTATAGCGCAGCAGGGGCCGGCGGCCAACGCCCGGGACCGGCCCAGAGCCGATGCGCGACGTGCTGTGCCTATGAACTCGGGACCGCGGTGATCAGAACGTTGTCGGCGTAATGGTGCGTGGCCGGGTTGAACCGGCCGCCGCAGGTGATCAGCACGAGCTTGGGCCGTCCGGACTGGTCGAAAGCGTCCGTACGGGGCACGAGTTCCGCCTTCGGAACCCGGGTGACGGCGCTGATCAGGTAGCTGATCCGATCCGTTCGGCCAGAGATCACGACGGCCGTACCAGGCCGGGCGGTAATCAGTTCCGCCAGCGCACCGATGCCGTAGGCCCGCGAGTCGATGTGACCGGCCAGAACCGTGGTGCCGTACGGATCGCCCGGGCGTGATCCACCCGACCACCAGCCCACGTTGGCGGGATCGTCCGGCACTTCGAGCGAGCCATCGCCGAGGGTTTCCTCTGAGACCACCGGTACGGACTTGCCCGACGGTAACCTCAAGCGAACCGGCTGAAACGATCGGTCTCTCGTAAGGGCTTGGGCGCCAGCGGCTTTCGGTGCAGGGGCGGCGGCCTCGGGGCCGGGGCCGGAATCAGCCGGTGCGCGGGTGGCGGCGGCCCGGAGCGACGGTGCGCTGGAGGCCG
>CALMAR010000173.1 GCA_937859855.1 uncultured Kineosporia sp. | reverse complement strand
CGCCAGCACCGCGCCGATGGCGACCCCGGCCAGGCCGATCGCTGCCAGCGCGATCCCGCGGCTGACCCGGCGAGGTGCAGGTTCAGGGCCGGGCGCGGCGGCTCGATCCAGCGCGGCCGGGAACGGTGGCACCGCAGGTGCATCCAGATCGAACTCACGGCTGATCACGGGGAAACCCCGGGCGAGCAGGCGGTGGCGAACAGCCAGGAGGTCAGCGCATCACCGATCAGCAGCTCTGGCGCCGAACCGTCGCTCAGGTCGGCTCTCAGTGCACTGGGCAGGCCGGAGATGGCCCACTGCCGCGGGCACTGAGCCGGGGCGGTCACGGTGATTGTGGTGTGGCCACCCGCGCCGAGAACTGCCGATCCCCCGGGGGCGGTCCGTTTGCCGGTGCTGTCCGCACTGAACGACAGCGGCACGCCGCCCGCACTGACCCCGAGCAAGTCGATCCGCCGGCGAGTGGGTGAATCGAGCACCAGCACCAGCCGATCGCGCGGATCCGGCGCTGCCGGGGTCTGCGGCCTGGGGACGATCTGGGCGGACTCGACGACCAGTGGCCAGGACGGCACCCCGCGCATGCACACCTCGGTCAGTTCGGACGCTCCGGAGAGCGGCAGCGCCCGCTCCTCACCGTTGGGCTGTTCGAGCCGGAGCTCGGGCAGGGTCAGCTCACCCGGCGAATCGCACTGCAACTGGACGTCCAGGTCGAGCTGGGCGGACGTGTGCCCGGCAATGTCGATCCGGGCGGGCGTCACGGCCTGCACCGCTGTGGCCGATGTGTTCCGCCAGGTGCCGGCGACACGGACGCGGGCGTCTCCGGAATTGATCACGCCGACCTGGAGCCGGACCCCGACCGGCTGCGAGCCACTGACTCCCCCCGAACTGCCGATCACCCCTGCACTGACCGAAACATGCGATGATGCACCGATTCTCACGGTTGACTGACCGGCGTATCCGATGACAAGTCCGGCGGCAAGGATCAGGACGGTAAGGAGCACACCGGCTGGCGCAGCGGGACTCTTCGGCCCGCCGCCGGTGGGCTCTCCGGCGATCCGCACTGTGCCTCCGTAAGGACGCCACGTGCCTCCCAGAATAGCTGCGGATCGCGAGCTACAGTGAGCCCGGATCACGGTCCTGGCACACTCCGATGCCACCTGATCCCTCACGGTGCGCCGCATGGATGCGCGAGTTCCCGCC
The DNA here is from genome assembly GCA_937859855.1 of uncultured Kineosporia sp. Next base: position 18,330 of record CALMAR010000173.1, on the reverse strand, counting down.
GCACGGTCCATCAACGTCTATCGACAGGTTTCCTTCCGGCGGGTTCCGCGCCCGCCAAGGGGCAGAGAGGGGAGGGACGGATGGCGGGAACCGAAGGCGTTGTCTTCGAGGCCATTCGGACACCCAGAGGGCGCGGCTCGGGGAGCGGCTGGCTCGCGGAGGTCAAGCCGGTTCAGCTGGTCAACGGCCTGATCGGGGAGATGTGGGAGCGATTCCCCGCTCTCGATCCGGCCGCGATCGATGACCTGGTGCTCGGGGTGGTCACGCCGACCGGGGACCAGGGCGGCGATGTCGCCAAGACGGCCGCTCTATTGGCCGGTCTGCCGGGCACTGTATCCGGGATGCAGCTGAACCGATCCTGCGCATCCGGACTGGATGCGGTCAACATCGCCGCCGGGAAGGTGCGTTCAGGCTGGGAGGATCTGGTCCTGGCGGGCGGCGTCGAGGTGATGTCGCGGGTTCCTATCGGAGCCGATGGCGGCGCCTGGTCGATGGACCCGGAGACCAACCTGGCCACCGGCTTCCTGCCGCAGGGGGTGGCCGCCGATCTGATCGCGACCCTGGATGGCCTGACCCGGGATGATGTCGATCTGTACGCCGAGCACTCGCAGTCGCGAGCCGCAAAGGCCTGGTCCAATGGGTATTTCGCCCGATCCATCGTCCCCGTGCACGACCGTAACGGACTGGTGATCCTGGACGCCGACGAGGCCATCCGGCCCGAACTGACCGTGCGCAACCTGTCCGGCCTGAAGCCCGCTTTCGCCCCAGCTGGAGCGGCCGGTTTCGATGCCGTCGCCCTGCAGCGTTACCACTGGGTCGAGCGGATCGATCATGTTCACACCACTGGTAATTCGGCCGCGGTGGTGGACGGCGCATCGCTCGTGCTGGTCGGCAGCGAAGCAGCGGGCCGCCGAGCTGGCATCACTCCCAGGGCCAGGCTGGTCTCGGCCGCGCTGAGCGGCGCAGACCCGGTGGCCATGCTGACCGGTCCCGAACCGGCCACTCGAAAGGCGCTGGCCAAGGCCGGACTCAAGCCGCGCGACATCGACCTGGTCGAGATCAACGAGGCATTCGCGGCTGTCGTACTGAGATTTGTTGATGACATGAAGTTCTCGATGGAGCAGGTAAATGTGAACGGGGGCGCCATTGCGATGGGTCACCCGCTCGGAGCCAGTGGCGGGATGATCCTCGGCACGCTGATCGACGAACTGGAACGCCGTGACCTCCGATACGGCCTGGCCACCCTGAGTGCAGGCGCTGGCATGGGCATCGCGACGATCGTGGAACGGGTGTGACGTGCCAATATCTGAAAATGACCTGACCGCAAGCGTTGTCACCGGTGTAATCCGGTGGGAGCAGGACGAGGATGGCATCGTCCTGCTCACCCTGGACAATCCGGCTCGCTCGGCCAACACCATGGGGGCGGCCTACACCCGGGCCATGCAGGCCGTGATCGAGAATCTGCAGCGCCGCCGCAAGCTGCTCACCGGCGTCGTCATCACGTCCGCGAAGTCAACGTTCGCGGCGGGAGGGGATCTGGACGAACTGCTGGCCGCCAGCCCGGCCGATGCGTCCGCGCTCTTCGAATCCATGCTGCAGATCAAGGATCAGCTGCGGCAGCTGGAAACCCTGGGCGTTCCCGTGGTTGCGGCGCTGAACGGCTCGGCCGTCGGCGGCGGACTGGAGATCGCGCTGGCCTGTCACCGCCGGATCGCGGTGAACGATCCGGCCGCCCGGTTCGGTCTGCCTGAGGTCACGCTGGGACTGATGCCAGGTGCGGGCGGCGTGGTCCGGACCGTGCGCCTGCTCGGCATCGTGGAAGCCGGCACCCGGCTGCTGCTGCAGGGCCAGACCTACCGGCCCTCCGAGGCGCTGGAGCTGGGCATCATCGACGAGCTGGTCGAGACCCAGGCCGACGTGGTCTCGGCTGCCCGGACCTGGATCGCCTCCCGTCCGCAGCCGGTGCAGCCCTGGGACCGGCCGGGCTACACGATTCCTGGTGGTACGCCGGCCAATCCCGAGTTCGCGGCCATGCTTCCGGAGATCCCCGCCGGGCTGGCGGCCCAGCTCAACGGCGCTCCGTACATTGCCCCGCAACACATTCTCAGCGCGGCCGTGGAGGGGGCTCAGGTCGACATCGTCACCGCCGGGCGGATCGAGGCGCGATACTTCGCGGATCTGGCCACCGGGCCGGTGGCGAAGAATCTGATCACCGCGTTCTTTGCCCGCCGCGCCACCGGCAAGAACGACATGGCCTCCGCCGGTGCTGCTCCCGGCTCGGAGCAGGAACCTCTCGGCCCGGTGAAACCGGTGCGCCGGGCCGCGATCCTGGGGACCGGGGTGATGGGCTCGGGGATCGCGTACGCCTTGGCCCGGGCGGGCATCGACGTTTCGCTGCAGGACACGTCGGAACCGGCGACTGGACGGGCGCTGGAGTACGCGCAGCGCATGCTGGCCGGGCAGGTGGCGGCTGGGCGGATGAGTGCCAGCGCGCGGGACGCCGTCCTGGCCCGGATCAAGCCGGCCGGGAAGCCCGCGGATCTGTCCGGCTCGGACCTGGTGATCGAGACCGTGTTCGAGGATCCAGTGCTCAAGCGCCAGGTGCTCGCCGACGCCGAGAAGCTCGCCGCGCCGGATGCTCTGCTGGTCACCGGCACCTCCGCCGTGCCGATTTCCGAGCTGGCAGAAGGAATCGAACGCACACCAGATCTGCTTGGCCTGCACTTCTTTTCACCGGTCGACCGGATGCCGCTGGTGGAGGTGGTGCGGGGTCGCGAGACCTCGGACGATGCACTTCGCCGGGCGGTGGCACTGGTGCAGCGGCTGGGTAAGACGCCGATCGTGGTCAACGATGGCCGTGGGTTCTTCACCAGCCGGGTGATGGGCACATTCACCGACGAGGCCATCGCCATGCTGGGCGAGGGGCTCAGCCCGGCCAGCATCGAACAGGCCAGCCTGCAGGCCGGATACCCCTCGCCGGTGCTGGCCATGATGGACGACCTGACCCTGACCCTTCCCCGCACCATCCGGGCCCAGAACCGGGATGCGGTGCTGGCCGCCGGTGCTGACTGGGACCAGGACGAGATCGATGCCATCTTCGACCGGATGATCGATGAGTTCGGCCGCTCGGGCCGCTCGGCCGGTGCCGGTTTCTACGACTACCAGGACGGCAAGCGAGTCCGGCTCTGGCCCGGCCTGTTCGAGCACTTCATGGCTGGCCCTCCGGCTCCGCCCGGGCGCCAGGCGCCCGGCCAGGTGCCATTCGAGGACATGACCGAGCGGCTGCTGTTCATCGAGGCGATCGAGGCGGTCAAATGCCTGGATGAGGGTGTGGTCCGTTCGGTGAACGACGCCGACGTCGGCTCCCTGCTGGGCATCGGCTTTCCCAGTTGGACCGGAGGGGTACTGCGTTTCATCAATCAGTACGAATCGGGGGTGGCTGGTTTCACCGCCCGGGCCCAGCAGCTGGCTGATCGCTACGGGTCCCGGTTCGCGCCGCCCGAACTGCTTCGTACGGTGGCGGCCGGTGGCGGATCGCTCGAGTAGGCCGGATACCGCTGGGATTCGGCAGTGATTCAGTCCTCGTGGCGGCGGCGGGTGAACCAGACGATGCCCGCCGTCGCCGCAGTGGCTGCGCTCGCGGCTCCGATCGCTACCGCCATGGCCTGAGCCGGAACCCGGTGGATGACCTCGCCGCCATCACCGGAACGGGCCGGAGCCGGGCGGCCCTCCCCGTTCTCGGTACGGATCTGCGCGTCCGCGGCGAGGACAGAGTGGGCCGGATTCGACGTTGCGCGGGAGCCGAACCGCGATCGGAGGGTCACCGGACGAGTGAAGTCGAGGACCTCCCAGCCACGGCTCAATGCCTCCTTGCGCAGCGGCTTGTCCGGGTTGACCGCGACCGGATGGCCAACCGCGCTCAGCATGGGCAGATCGGTGAACGAGTCGCTGTAGGCGTAACTGGAATCCAGGTCGTAACCACTCAGCTCGGCCAGTTCTCTGATCGCACTGGCCTTGTTCGAGCCGTAGGCATAGAAATCGATTTCACCGGCGTAGCGGCCCTGGTCATCGATCCGCATCCGGGTCGCGATCACCCCGTTCGCGCCCAGCATCGCCCCGATCGGCTCAACCACATCAGAGCCAGAGGCCGAGACAATGATCACGTCTCGGCCGGCCTTCTGGTGCTCGGCGATCAGGGCCGTCGCCTCTTCGTAGACCTGTGGCGTGATTAGTCCGGTCAGGGTGTCCGCGACGATCTCCCGGACGTGCTGGACATCCCAGCCCTCGCTCAGCTTGGACAGGTAGTCGCGCATCCGTTCCATCTGATCGTGGTCGGCGCCATTGCTCTGATAGAAGAAATGAGCATAGGCCGAGCGCAGCATGGCCCGGCGGGTGAGCAAGCCACCTTCGTAGAACGACCGGGTGAAAGCCAGCGTGCTCGACGTCGCGATCACGGTTTTGTCCAGATCGAAGAACGCAGCGCTGCGCCCCGCGGGTCGTATCACGGTTTCAGGATAGGCAGCGGCCGGGGAGCGCAGGTTCAGCATTCGCCCGGTTCGTTCGGATGCCCGGATGTGATCGGCACCGAGTAAGCGCGACGCCACCCACCGCACGGTTCCAGGCGCCCTTGCTGACATGATCAACATCGAGCGGATGCATTGATGAGTGGGCCATTTCACGCTGTGGTGGATCACCCGGCGCTGGTCTGCCCGGGGGGCGTCCGACGGGTCTGCCTGTTTGTGTTGCGAGTTCGGCCGCGCAGGTATTAACTGGTGTAGCCGGCTTCCAAGCCGTGCCCGCACGGTCCGACTCCTCCCCCCCGAGCCGGACCGGCTAGACGGCCTCCGCTCCCCCCCAGCGGAGGCCGTCGCATTTTGCCGGCAGCGCCCTTTGATTCGAACAATCCACAACCAGCACGACGCGTGAGTTGTCCACAGATTCAGCGCCCTCGGGCGGCCCGGCCGGGACAGCGGGCAGGCTGGCCGGCATGACGACGCACGTCACCTCGTGGGCGCCACCGCCGGACTTCCCGCTGGTGCCACCGGGCCGCGCCGTCCCGCTGGCCGGCCCCGGCTCCCGGCCGATGCTGGCCGCGACCCGATGCCCCGTCGTCATACCGCCGCCGTATCAGTACCCACCGGCCGGCTGCTCACCTGCGCGGGCGCGCGGGGTGGAGCAGGAGCCAGCGTCCTGTCTGCGGCGCTTGCCCGGCAGGCCGTTGCAACTGGGTTCAGTTGCCTGCTGGTGGACGGTGATCCGCTCGGGCCCGGCCTCGATCTGGTGCTGGGAGCAGAGGACGCGGGCGGCCTGCGCTGGGCCGACCTGGCGATGGTCAGGGGGCCCCTTCCGGGTGGCACGCTGGCGAAAGGCCTGCCGGTGATCGACGGCGTGCACGTCCTGGCCTGGAATCGCGACGCCGTCCCGGTTCCGGTGGTGCCGCAGGCGCTCCCCGCGGTGCTGAAGACCGGGCTGAGTGAGTACGACCTGGTTATTCTCGATCTCCCGCGACGCCCGGATGCCCTCACCGGCCTTGCCGGGTTCGTCGACCTCGGGCTGATCGTGGTTCCGGCCGAAGTGTCCGCGGCATCCGCTGCGGCCAAGGTGGCCATTCAGATCTACAACGGTGTTGAGGCGATCGGCCTGGTGATCCGAGGACCTGCACCGACCGGGCTGACCGCCGCTGACATCTCGGCGGCCCTCGGACTGCCGATCCTGGCGCAGGTGCGCGCCGAATCCGGGCTGGCCGCAGCCCTCGATCGGGGTGAACCTCCGGGTCTGCGCACTCGCGGGCCCTTGGCCCGGGCCTGCCGGGCCATCCTTGAAGACCTGGCTGAGCGCCATGCGCGCTGAAGCTGGGCTGGTCCTGCGAGCCGATACAGGCGGTGCCCGAGCGGACGGAGGGGACCAGTTCGGGCTGGTGCTGACGGCAGTGGTCGATGGGGTCCGGCAGTCGCTGGCCGCCTCGGGAACGGATCCGGATCCCGACGGGCTACGGGCGCTGGTGGCCCAGGCTGCCGCTGACGCTGGCCGGGTGCTGGGAGCGCGGGATCTGAGTCTGCTGACCAGCCGGGTCGCCGACCAGTTGTGGCGGCTGGGACCGCTGCAGCCCCTGCTGGGCCTGCCGGGGCTGACCGACATCCTGGTGAATGGGCCCGACGACGTCTGGGTCGATCAGGGTGAGGGGCTGATCCGGGTCGACTGTGCCTTGTCCTCCGAGGAGCAGGTGCGGATGTTGGCGGTGCGGCTGGCGGCCTCAGCTGGGCGGCGGCTGGACGAGGCCTGTCCCTGGGTCGACGCCCGGCTGCCGTCCGGACTTCGGCTGCACGCTGTGCTGCCGCCGGTTTCACCGTCGGGCACGGTGATCTCATTGCGGATCCTGCGCCGGCGGCCCCTGGGGCTGGCCGAGCTGGAGCGGGCGGGGACGCTTCCGCCGGGCTGGGGCCGGCTGCTGTCCGAAGTGGTCGAGGCGCGGCTCAGCTTTCTGATCAGTGGGGGTACCGGGGCCGGCAAGACCACTTTGCTGGCTTCCATGCTGTCGTCGGTTTCCAGCCACGAGCGGATAGTGCTGGTGGAGGATGTCGGCGAGCTGAACCCGCAGCACCGGCACGTCGTTCGGCTGGAGGCGAGGCGGCCGAACGTCGAGGGCACCGGCACGGTCGATCTGGCCGACCTGGTGCGGCAGGCGCTGCGGATGCGACCGGACCGGATTGTGGTGGGGGAGTGTCGCGGGCCCGAGGTGCGCGATTTGTTGGCCGCACTGAACACGGGCCACGAGGGTGGCTGCGGAACCGTGCACGCGAACGCGGCGGCTGACGTCCCGGCCCGGTTACAGGCGTTGGGTGCGCTGGCGTCCATGGCACCCGGTGCAGTGAACGTGCAAGCGGCCGCAGCACTGGATGCGGTGATTCACATCGAGCGAACGCGCACGGGGCGCCGGGTGGTGGAGATCGCGGCCGTCGATGGCCTGGCCGGGGGCGAGGTGGTCCTCAGACGGGCGCTGTTCTATTATTTGGGTAGCCCGGCTGCCGCCGGCCGCCGGGCGCCCGGCTGGCCACTCCTGAAGGCGCGGATCGAGCAGGGGATCAGTCGCGGAGCGCCCCGCCCTGATCAGCGCGGTGGGGTGGAACAGTGATAACCAGTGTCCGGGAACGGTTCTGGTCCCCGTCAGCGAATCTGACGCTGGAGGACGCCGCTGAACTCACCGGATTGCTGGCCGCACTGTCCCGTTCGGGCCTGCCTCCGGCGCGGATCTGGCATCTGATCGCGCAGGAACGATCGGGAGTCGCTTTCCCGGCCGGCACAGTGGCCGGAATGCTCGACGTTGGTGGCAGCACGGCAGCCGGTTTGCGGATCGCCGCTGCGGAGGTCGCCGGACCAGGCGCTGTTGCTCTGGGCTGGCTCATGATCACGGCCGATGTCACCGAGCGCACCGGCGCGTCCAGTGCCACCGTCTACGACGGCCTGGTGCACGGGATTGACGCCGAACTCGAGCAGGCTGGTGAGATGGCGGTGGCGATGGCTGGACCCAGGGCCACCGCGCTGGTGCTCGCTCTGCTTCCGATGGCCGGCTGTGGCCTGGGCCTGCTGATGGGGGTCAACACCGTCGCGGTCCTGACTGGTACCGCTCCGGGCCGGATCTGCTTGTGCACCGGGGCTGGCTTCTGGCTGGTTGGCCGGCGCTGGATCGCCCGGCTGCTGGCGAAGACTCAGATCGGGCGGCAGAAGCGCGGTGTCAGCCGTCGCCTGGCTCACCCGCAGAGCGGCTCGCGTCCGGCGCCGCCCGGCCGCCCGGCTCAGGACCGGAGATGAGCCCGCACGGGCGCCCCGGCCGAAGACTAGCTCGGGTGGCCGGGCCCGAGCCGGGAAGGGATCAGCGTTCGGCTGTGCTGGCTACGGAGATGTCGCCTGCAGCGGCCAGCTGGTTGCCAGCTGCGCTGACCCTTGATCTGCTCGCGGCCGTGCTCGCCTCGGGCGCGCCGCCGTACTCGGCTGTGCTGGCCCTGGCTCAAGCACTGGAAACCGCCGGGCAGAACAGCGCAGAACTGGACCGGCTCGCCGTCGATATCGCAGCCGGGCTGCCATCGGAGGCCACCCATCCGGGCCCGAACGAATCGGCCCGCGGAGGAGCCGAACCGGGGTCCGCTGCCTTCGCCACGATCAGAAGTGCGCTGTCATTGGCCGCTCGATCCGGCCTGCCGCCAGCCGATCTGCTCCGGGCGGCCGCGGCTCGAGACCGTGTGCGGCGGGCCATCCGGGTCAGGGCGACCATCCGGCGGCTCGAAGTTCTGATGGTCGTGCCTGCAGGGCTGTGCCTGTTGCCCGCATTCGTCCTGCTGGGCGTTGCTCCCGTGGTCATCGCCCTGTTCCACGGCTGACCGCCCGGATCTCTCTCGTTGGTCCCATCATCACTGCGTAGCAGGTCTTTTGAGGCTGTGCTCAGTTCATTCCCGGGCCGGGAGCGGGTGGCGCACTTCAGCGTTGACCAGATTCATGGTTACGGTGACAGCGCCTCCAGGAAAAGCCGGCGCTCGGCCAGGCTGGGCTGAAGCCGGCGTCGGAGCGGAAAAAGAGTCATCAGCCGGGCCGGGACCGGTGGATCGAGAATGAGCTGAACCAGGCCGGACGAGGAGCCGTTGACCAGCCTATTTCCTCGCCAGCCATGCACGCCCCAGCCGAGCACCCGGTTATTGGCAGGAACTGCGCTGCTGATCGATGTTCGCGGAACCGTGGCCGAGAAGGCCCAGCCCAGGCGGATTCACAGGCTGAGCGGTTCCAGGACGATGGAAGCACGGCCGGAACCCATCCCGAGCATCCGGAACAGGGTCAGTAGCGATGGGGCGCAACTGAATTCGAATGTACGGCCGTCCATCGAGTCAGCGTAGTTCGCAGGCCGTCGAACGATCCACAGGGTGCACGACCGGTTTCTTATCCACAGATCGGACCCGGCGGCTCCATGACGAGACCGATCCAGGCAGGTTTGGAGAACCGCCGCAGGGGCGGGCATCGAGCCGGGAACCGGCGGAACGGGGGAGCATGACGTGTGGATCAAATTCTTTGTTGAGCAATGGAATTCGAGTACTGAAGTGGGGTGGCCGGGGCTGCTGGCAGTGCTGAAGGCTGGTCGCCGCCAGGCTGTGGGCGATGGGCGCCTGGTCAGCCAGCTGAAGGTGCGTGTCCGCGGTGCGGGCGTGCCGCGGCTGATGGCCGAGACGGGCACCGCGACCGCGGAGTACGCAATTGCTACCTTGGCCGCCTGCAGCTTCGCTGGAGTGCTGCTCGCCTTGTTGCGAAGTGGTGCTGCCGCCAATCTGCTCACCGGAGTCATCAAACGCGCACTGAGCATCGGCTGATGCGCGACCGAGGCTCAGCCACCGCCGAGTTGGCGATTCTGTTCCCAGGCGTGGTGCTGCTCCTGGCCTGGATCCTGACCGCGGGGACGGCCGTGGTCTCGCAGATTCGATGCATCGACGCCGCCAGCACCGGGGCACGACTGGCTGCCCGCGGTGAGTCAGCTGCTGCCGTCCTGTCGGCGGCTCGGGCCGCGGCACCCGGCCGAGCCAGCGTGAACCTCAGAGCTGGCTCAACGACGGCGACGGTGTCGGTTCGGGCGCCAGTCCACCTGGCGGTCCCTATCACCGCACTGACGGTTACTGCTTCGGTCACATCGGTCTTGGAAAGCTCGCTGAACGGAGGGTCATGAAGCGGGCACGCGGCCAAGGCGAAAAGGGCGCCGGGACCGTTCTGGTACTGGGCGTCGCCGGTGCCGGTTTGTTCATGATCGCCATGAGCGGACTCTTGGGTCAGGTGATGGTGGCTCGCCACCGGGCACAGGCCGCTGCGGATCTCGGGGCTTTGGCCGGAGCCAGTGCGCTTTCGGCCGAACAGGCTGGAACTCCGGCCGCTGACAGCTTTGGAGGCTTGCCGCCTGGCCGGTTCGGTATGGACAGGAACCAGTCGGCGGCATGCGGAGTTGCCGCGCGGGTGGCATTGGCCAATAGCGCCCGTCTTGATCACTGCGTTCCCAGTACCGACGGCTCCGTGGTCGTCCAGGCCAGCGTTGCGGTCGCCCGCGGCGGCTGGCGGGCCCGCGCGGGCAGTCTTGGCTCGCCATAGGCCTGCCAGCGCAGGGAACTCGGTGACGCCGGGTGTGTGCAATGGTCTGTTCCGGTGACCATTCGGTGATTGAATGCACCCAAAGTGTGCGTGTGAGCAGGTGCTTGGAGGCAGGGCCATGGAGCTGAACGTGATGAGCCGGCGCGAGGGAGCTCGCACCGTCATCAGCGTGTCCGGCGAGATCGACGTGTATACGGCGCCAACCCTGCGGGAACGCCTGAACGACCTTGTGGCGCGCGGCGAGTACGACCTCGTCGTTGACATGGCTGGCGTCGATTTCCTGGACTCGACCGGTCTCGGGGTACTGGTCGGCGGGTTGAAACGAACTCGTTCCCATCACGGCACGCTGCGCCTGGTGTGTGATCAGGAAAAGATCATCAAGGTATTCAGAATCACCGGGCTGACCAAGGTGTTTCCGATCTACGCCTCTCTCCAGGACGCTCTGACCGCGACGGACCAACCTGCCGCGGCCAACCTGCCGGGGGTGAGCGGACCAGTTAGCAGCGGTGAACCCCATTCCGGTCCCGAGCCGAAGGGGCATCAACCCGATTCCGGCGAGGAGAACGCCGGAGGTCTGGCGTAGGGGCATCGGTGGCTGCCGTCGAGCTTCGTTTCCCGCCCACGGCGGGACACGTGCGCACAGCTCGATTGGTCGCCGTGGCCGCTGCCCGCCGGTTCGGGCTGGACAACGTCCGGCTCGATGAACTGCGGGTGGCGGTGGGAGAGGCCTGCACCCGCGCGCTGCATCGATGTTTGGCCTCAGGCATCACCCACTCGGTATTGCTGAGCGTGAACGCCACCAGCCACGGACTCACGGTCGAAGTCAGCGACTGGTGCGGTGACGGTGGCCGGCCCCAGGACGGCGAGCCAGGCGACCAGGAACCGTTAGCCAAAGACAACGATGCCAATTGGCCTCACCTTCGGAAACCAGAATCCGGTCAGCCGGGTCAGGGATCTCCGAAAGCCAATGCCGGCAGACCGGCGGCCGCTGAAGACCCCTTCGTCTTCGCCCTGCTGCAGGGCCTGGCTGACGCTGTCGAGGTGCTCGACGGACCTTGCGGCCCGGGTGGCCTGGTCCGGCTGGAGTGGTGGCCGTGAGCTCCAAACCGGATGCGCCCTAAGCAGACCCACCTGGTTGGGGGCAACGTCGGATGGGGCTCGGGATACAGCTGCGAGCGCCGTTCATCGCGCTACGTGTCCGGAGTCGGCGGGCTGCTGTGCGTGATGTGTTCCACAACAGGGGAGCATTTGGTTGTGGTCATTACGTTCCGTAGACTCCGCGAAGTTGGGACCGGCGGATACGCTCGGTCCATCCATGCTCGTGATTCGCCGGGTGCACGTGTGCCGCGCGTTCCGCCGTCGTCGCGGCGCGACATTGCGGTTCCCGGCCGGTGACTCGGGCGGACGTCGAGGAGGACGGATGCTGAGGCTTCCCCTTGCTGCCACCGCCACCGGTGTGGACCTGGCCGGCAAAAACCAAACGCTCGTCATCGTGGTCCTGGTGATCGCGCTGCTGGCGCTGGGCATCGCCTTCGTCTTCCGCCGCCAGGTCCTGAGCGCCTCCGAGGGCACCCAGAGCATGAAGGAGATCGCCGCCGCGGTCCAGGAGGGCGCCGCGGCCTACCTGAACCGGCAGTTCCGCACCCTGGGCGTGTTCGCCGTCCTGGTCTGCGTGCTCCTTCTGCTGCTGCCTGGCAGCGGCGAGGTCCGGATCGGCCGCAGCATCTTCTTCATCATCGGCGCCATCTTCTCCGCCACCATCGGCTATCTGGGCATGTGGCTGGCTGTGCGAGCGAATGTCCGGGTGGCTGAGGCAGCCCGTGACGGTGATCGGGACGAGGGCATGCGGATCGCCTTCCGCACCGGCGGGGTGGTCGGCATGGGCGTGGTCGGCCTCGGCCTGCTCGGAGCCTCCTTCGTCGTCCTGGTCTACAAGGGCGACGCGCCGTCCGTGCTCGAAGGCTTCGGCTTCGGTGCCGCCCTGCTGGCGATGTTCATGCGGGTTGGCGGCGGGATCTTCACCAAGGCCGCCGATGTGGGAGCCGACCTGGTCGGCAAGGTCGAGCAGGGCATCCCGGAGGACGATCCCCGCAACGCCGCCACCATCGCTGACAACGTGGGCGACAACGTCGGTGACTGCGCTGGCATGGCGGCTGACCTGTTCGAGTCCTACGCCGTCACCCTGGTCGCCGCCCTGATTCTGGGCAAGATCGCCTTCGGCGACGATGGCCTGGTCTTCCCCCTGATCGTGCCGGCCATCGGTGCCGTCACCGCCGTGATAGGGGTGCTGGTCACCCGGGTCCGGCCGGGGGAGAACGGCCTGGTCGCCATCAACCGTGGCTTCTACATCTCCGCAGTGATCTCCGCCGTCCTCTGCGCGATCGCCGCCTTCATTTACCTGCCCTCCAACTTCGCTGAGCTGACCAATAGCAGCCTGGCTGCGGCCAATCTGCAGGGCGACCCGCGGGTGATCGCGCTGGGCGCCGTGTGGGTCGGCATTGTGCTGGCCGGCGTCATCCTGTGGCTCACCGGCTACTACACCGGCACCGACAAGCGCCCGACCTCAGACGTCGCCAAGACCTCGCTTACCGGCGCGGCCACCGTGGTGCTGTCCGGGATCGGGCTCGGCTTCGAATCCTCCGTCTACACCGCACTCGTGATCGCCGGTGCGGTCTTCCTGGCCTTCACCCTGGGCGGCGTCTCGATCACCCTGTCCCTGTTCCTGATCGCGCTGGCCGGCTGTGGCCTGCTCACCACCGTCGGGGTGATCGTGGCGATGGACACCTTCGGCCCGGTCAGCGACAACGCTCAGGGCATCGCCGAGATGTCCGGCGACGTCGACGGCGAGGGCGCGCAGATCCTGACCGAGCTGGACGCGGTCGGCAACACCACCAAGGCGATCACCAAGGGCATCGCGATCGCTACCGCTGTGCTCGCCGCGACCGCCTTGTTCGGCTCCTACAACGAGGCCTGGAGCAGCACCGACGCCTGGCAGAAGGCACAGGCCGGGTTCGCCACCGTGGCCGACGTGCCGGTGGCCTTCGTCACCGCGGTCACCAACCCGAACGTGCTGATCGGGCTGATCCTCGGTGCGGCCGTAGTGTTCATGTTCTCCGGCCTGGCCATCAGTGCGGTGACCCGGGCGGCGGGCGCGATCGTGCTCGAAGTGCGCCGCCAGTTCCGCACCTATCCCGGCATCATGGACGGCACCCAGAAGCCCGAATACGGCCGGGTCGTCGACATCTGCACCCGGGACTCACTGCGCGAGCTGGCCACGCCCGGTCTGCTGGCCGCAATGGCTCCGGTCGCGGTCGGATTCGGCCTGGGTATCGGCCCGCTGGCCGGATATCTGGCCGGAGCGATCGGTTCCGGCGTGCTGATGGCCGTGTTCCTGGCCAACTCCGGTGGCGCCTGGGACAACGCCAAGAAGATCGTGGAAGATGGCCGTCACGGCGGCAAGGGCTCCGACGCCCATGCCGCGACCATCATCGGTGACACCGTAGGCGATCCGTTCAAGGACACCGCCGGTCCAGCGATCAACCCGCTGATCAAGGTGATGAATCTGGTAGCGGTGCTGATCGCGCCGGCCATCGTGCAGCTCAGCATCGGTGAGGACAAGAACAATGCGCTGCGCTATGGCATCACCGCTGTCGCGGTGATTGTGATCGTCGCTGCCCTGGCGGTGACCAAGCGCCGGGTGACCAACTACGGCGACGACGCGACCGGCGACCCGGTTGCGGTGACGGCCGCCAGTGACCCGGCCGCATCGCCGGATCCTGATTCCTCAGAACGCAACTCGGCCAGCTCCCCGGTCTAGCCGTTCAGCGGCGGATCAGGTCGCTGCGGACCGATATTCTGACCGCTTGACCGCGATCCCGCCCGACCTGCGTCAGCTGACTGGGCTGCTCCGGCAGGATCTGACCGGCTTCACCGTGGATGCCGCCGAGCGGCTGCTGGGGCCGATGGCGCAGCGGGCGCTGGGGCGAGAACAACCGCTGCCGGCCCAGCGCGTCGTTCAGCGATCATCCGATCCGCTGGCTACCTTGATCGGCACCTTCATGCTGGGCCTGCCGGTTTCCCGGGGGGCATTGGCCCGGGCGCTGCCCCAGCTCGGAGTGGACGGCGCCGAACGACTGAAACTCGTTGCCGCGGCCGGTAACAGCGCGAGCGACCCGGTTCGGGCTCTGGTCGACCTGAGGCCCTACGCCGCCGGGGACGACGACGGCACCCATGACTGGTGGATCATCTCCGACCCCGACGAACTGGCCACCGGCCAACCCCTTCCCCCCGATCACGTGCTCGGCGTGGGCGGCGCATCGGTCACCCTGGTTCAGGCCACCATCCGCCGCCGGGTCCGATCGGTACTCGACCTGGGCACCGGCTGCGGGATCCAGGCCCTGCACGCAGCCCGCCATGCGACAACTGTTGCCGGTAGCGACATTTCGGTTCGAGCGCTGGCGATGGCCCGGTTGAACTGGGCCCTGAATCAGCCATCACTTCCCGGCGCCGACTTCGAAGCATTGCTGGGCAACATGTTTGAGCCAGTCCGTGGGCGCCGGTTCGACCTGGTGGTCAGTAACCCGCCGTTCGTGATCACGCCGCGCGGGCTGAGCCAGCCCGGTTACGAATACCGGGATGCTGGGCTGGTCGGTGACTCCGCCGTCCAGCAGATCGTCACCAGTGCCGGGGATGTTCTCGAAACCGGCGGCGTGGCGCAGATTCTGGGCAACTGGGAGATCCGCCGCGGCCAGGACTGGACGACGAGGGTCGCCCAGTGGCTGGATGAGGCCAGTCGGCTTGACGCTTGGGTGATCCAGCGTGAGGTGCAGGATCCGGCTGAGTACGCCGAGACCTGGATCCGGGACGGCGGCCAGCAGTTCGGTCCCCAAGCGCCCGGGCTCTATCAGGCCTGGCTCGACGATTTCGCCTCCCGCCAGGTCGACGGCATCGGGTTCGGCTTGATCATCCTGCGCCGGCCGGAATCCGGACCGCCCACCCTGCGGCGCCTGGAGGAACGCCGGGGCGGCGCTCCGCTGCGCGGAAACGAGTTACTGACCGAACTTCTGGCTCACGACTGGCTGGTCCGGCACGATGACCAGGCCCTTCTGCGCACCGCCTTCCAGGTTGCCGGTGATGTCACCGACGAGCGCCACCATCTGCCCGGAGCCGAACATCCCTCGGTGATTCTGCTTCGCCAGGGCGGGGGCGGCGGCCGCACGATCCGGGCATCGACGGCGCTGGCCGGGTTCGCCGGGGCATGTTCGGGCGACCTCACCACGGGCCAGGTGATCGGGGCTCTCGCCGTCCTGCTGGAGACGGACGAAGCTCAGCTGCAGACCGAATTGCTGCCCCAGATCAGGCATCTCGTGTCTACGGGCATGCTCCGGCCGCCCTGAGGCCCTGTCAACCTCGAAGCCGGGATCAGGGCCACCTACACCCGGCTCCAGGTGGCCAGGGCGTGTTCAACCACCGAAATCAGGGTCTGCTTGGCGGATTCGCGCTCCCGGGCATCGCAGACCAGCACCGGCACCTCTTCCCCCAGCTGCAAGGCTTCCCGGACGTCCTCGGGCCGATGCCGGAGCAAACCATCAAAAGCGTTGATAGCGACCACGAATGGCAGGTTGCGGGCTTCGAAGAAGTCGATCGGGCCGAAACAGTCCTCCAGTCGGCGGGTGTCGACCAGGACGACCGCGCCGATGGCCCCCCGGACCAAGTCGTCCCACATGAACCAGAACCGATTCTGCCCGGGCGAACCGAACAGATACAGCACCAGTTCCTGGTCGATGCTGATCCGGCCGAAGTCCATCGCCACGGTGGTGGTGGTCTTGTTCGGCGTCGCCGACAGGTCGTCCACACCGACGCTGGCCGAGGTCATGACCGCTTCCGTGCGCAGCGGCATGATCTCCGACACCGCGCCCACGAAAGTGGTCTTGCCCGATCCGAAACCACCCGATACCACGATCTTGGTCGATCGGGTGGGCCGGTTCTCAGAGCCGTTGAAGGCCACTGAGCACCCTCCTCAAAAACGCTGGATCTCGTTCGTCCCCAGATGTCGTGGCGGTACCGAGCACTTCAACCAGTCCAAGGTCCACCATGTCCGCGATGATCACCCGGGCCACCCCGAGCGGGGTGTGCAGGCGAGCGGCGATCTCGGCGACGGACACCGTTCCTTCACACAGTTCGATCACGGTGGCGTGCTCGGGTGACAACAGGTCCCCGACACTGGGATCCAGGGCGTCCACGGTCGTCACGACCAGCGCCTCCAGATCCAGATCGTGCACCGGCCGGGTCCGGCCACCGGTGCGGGCGTAGGGTCGCACCATCGAGGCGGACTGCTCCCCGCGGTCGTTGGGTGCGGCGAAGTCGTTCATGGCTGATGATCACGTGCCCTGCCGCTGAATGCCCGCGCCGGTCTGGCGCAGCTCCGGCGACAGGTGTTGCCCAACGCGATCCACCAGCAGGGTCATCTCGTATCCGACCAGCCCGATGTCGGACGTCGGGGCGGCCAGCACGGCCAGCCACGATCCGTCCGAGATGGCCATCAGCAGCAGGAACCCGCCCTGCATCTCGACCACCGTCTGCACCACGGCACCGGCCGAGAAGCACATCGCCGCGCCGTTGGTGAGACTGCCCAGACCGGACGCGACCGCAGACAGCTGGTCGGCCCGGTCTCTGGGCAGCCCGGCCGAACTGGCCACCAGCAGGCCATCCGCCGAAACCACGGCCGCGTGGGCCACGCCGGGAACCCGCTGCGCGAATCCGTCCACCAGCCAGGCGACGTCGGTTCCAGTTCCGGTGCTCACTGGTCAGCTCCCTGCTCGTCGTTGCGTCCAGCGTCGTCGCTGCCGTCGCTGTTCGCGGTGAACAGGCTCGCTCCGACCGGGTCGAACGCTGGCTCCGGGGCCGGCTGGGCTCGTGCCTTCCGGGCGTTGGCCAGCCCGCGCTGGTAACTGCCGAGCCGGCCGCGGACCAGATCCGCGTCGGCCGGGTTCTCCTTCGACGGGACCGTCGCATCAGGGTGGCCGGCCTCGGCCGGGCTGGTGCCCGCAGCCCGTCCCGGCTGCACTGGCGGTGCAGCGGAACTGGCTGACGGCAGCAGATTCGCGCCAGGCCGGCGCAGTGGCAGGCCGGTCTCGGTCACACCTTCAGTATCGGGAGCTGCGGCGGCCCGGGCGTTGGTGGCCAGCCAGCGCTGGTCGCCCAGGGAGGACCAGCGGGACGACGGCTGCCGCTCGGCGGACAGTTCGCTGTCGCGCAGGTCGATCACATCCTGGGCCGCCGCATGGCTGGTCTGCGGGCTGATGGCGGGAATACTGCCGGTCGGCTCGGCGGTGAACCAGACCGAGATCTGATCGAAGATCGGGGTCGGATCGTGGATGCTCAGCGGAGCATCTTCGCCGATCATCGGCGCATCCGGGTTCATCGGCTTGTAGGCCGCCTCGGCCGCGGCCCGGGCGGCCAGTTCAGTGGGCAGAGCGGCGTCCCAGGCAGCGGGCGCAGCGCCCGTCCCCAGCACGCTGGCGGATGGGGCCGGGTTGGGCTGGCCCCTGAATTCACCCGGCGGCGCGGTCAGGGGGTCGTGAGCGACGGGCAGGCCGGCTGCAGAGACAGCCGGGTCTGGACTGATCGGTGCACTCAGGCCCCGTAGCCCCTTGATGCCGGCCGCAGGCGTCTGGTCCGATTGCTGGCCCGAATCCTGCGCTCTTTGTTCCTCCGCACGGCCGGTGCCGTTCTGGGCCGGGCCAGCCGCACCGGTCTTACCCCGGGCCGGCCGCCTGGGCAGGCCGTTGCCGGGGAAAGCGGCCCCATCTGGCTCAGCGGGCGGGTCGGTGGCCATCGGCTGCGAATCCGCTGGCGGTCGCGACGGCATCGGCACCGACGATATCGGCCGGGCCGCGGGAGTGCTGGGACCGGATTGCGCACCGGCGGGGGAAATCCCGGTCGGGGTGGTTTCTGGCGGCGCTGGACGACGCAGCCCGGACGTCGGAAAGGTCCGGCTCCGGCCCAGCTCGGAAGCGGTACCCCGCCCGTCGCCCTCGGTGGCTGCTTCAGCCGGGGTGGAGGGGATGAACAGATCATCCGCCGCGGGCGGAGCGGAAGCCTGCGGCGGTAGCCCGTTGCTCCCGCCACGTCGGCGACGGGGCAGAGCGGGAGCCTCGGAACCGGCTTGGTCGACCGAGCGGATCCCGGCAGCTGCGGCCGCGGCGGCTCCTGCAG
>CALMAR010000172.1 GCA_937859855.1 uncultured Kineosporia sp. | reverse complement strand
GGTGGCGGCCGTGGTGGCGGCGGTGGTTTCGGTGGCCGTCCCAGCGGCGGCGGTGGTCCCGGTGGTGGTCCCAGCGGCGGCGGCGGTGGCGGTTTCGCTGGCCGCGGCGGTGGCCGGGGCGGACGCGGTGGTACCCAGGGCGCCTTCGGGCGTCAGGGTGGACGCCCGGTCCGCGGCCGCAAGAGCAAGAAGCAGCGGCGGCAAGAGTTCGACAACATGCAGGCGCCGGTCGCTGGTGGCGTGATCGTTCCCAGGGGACGGCAGCACCATCGTCCGGTTGCGGCGAGGATCGTCGCTGACCGACTTCGCCGACAAGATCGGCGCGAACCCGGCCAGCCTGGTCACGGTGTTGTTCCACCTCGGTGAGATGGCGACCGCCACCCAGTCGCTGAACGAGGACACCTTCGACGTGCTGGGCGAGGAGCTCGGCTACACCATCCAGGTGGTTTCGCCCGAGGACGAGGACCGCGAGCTGCTGGAGACGTTCTCGATCGACATCGAGGGCGAGGCCGAGGCCGACGAGGAGTACCTCGAGCCCCGGCCGCCGGTGGTGACCGTGATGGGTCACGTGGACCACGGCAAGACCAAGCTGCTGGACGCCATCCGGCAGACCGACGTGGTCGCGCACGAGGCCGGCGGCATCACCCAGCACATCGGTGCCTACCAGGTGCATACCGAGCACGAGGGCCTGGACCGCGCGATCACGTTCATCGACACCCCCGGTCACGAGGCCTTCACCGCGATGCGGGCCCGCGGGGCCAAGGTCACCGACATCGCCGTGCTGGTGGTGGCGGCCGACGACGGCGTGATGCCACAGACGATTGAGGCGCTCAACCACGCCCAGGCGGCCGATGTGCCGATCGTGGTCGCGGTCAACAAGGTGGACAAGGAGGGCGCCAACCCGGACAAGATCCGTCAGCAGCTGACCGAGTACAACCTGGTGGCCGAGGAGTACGGCGGCGACACCATGTTCGTCGACGTGTCGGCCAAGCAGCGGTTGAACATCGATGGGCTGCTGGAGGCGATCCTGCTGACCGCCGATGCCGCGCTGGATCTGCGGGCGAACCCGGACAAGGACGCGCGCGGCGTCGCGATCGAGGCCAACCTCGACCGTGGCCGGGGTCCGGTGGCGACGGTGCTGGTGCAGTCCGGCTCACTGCGGGTCGGCGATTCGATTGTGGCCGGAACCGGTCACGGCCGGGTCCGGGCCATGCTCGACGAACACGGCGATGCGGTCGACCTGGCCACGCCGTCCCGGCCGGTGATGGTGCTCGGGCTGACCTCCGTGCCCGGAGCCGGGGATACCTTCCTGGTGGCTCCGGACGACCGGACGGCGCGTCAGATCGCGGAGAAGCGTGAGGCGATCGAACGCAACGCCGCACTGGCCAAGGCCCGCAAGCGGATCAGCCTGGAGGACTTCACCAAGGCGCTGGAGCAGGGCAAGGTCGAGACCCTGAACCTGATCCTGAAGGGTGATGTGGCCGGCTCGGTCGAAGCCCTGGAGGACGCCCTGCTGCAGATCGATGTCGGCGAGGAGGTTGAGCTGCGGGTGATCGACCGCGGGGTCGGCGCGATCACGAAGAACAACATCAACCTGGCCGTCGCCTCGAACGCGATCATCGTCGGATTCAACGTCCGGCCCGAGGGCCAGAACGCCGACTACGCCGACCGCGAAGGCGTCGACATCCGGTACTACTCGGTGATCTACCAGGCGATCGACGAGATCGAGTCGTCGCTGCGGGGGATGCTGAAGCCGGAGTTCGAAGAGGCCCAGCTGGGCACCGCCGAGGTGCGTGAGGTGTTCCGGTCCAGCCGGTTCGGCAACATCGCCGGTTGCCTGGTGCGCTCGGGCGAGATCCGGCGCAACTCCAAGGCCCGGCTGCTGCGCGGCGGGGTCGTGGTGGCGGACAACCTGGCCATCGAGTCGCTCAAGCGGTTCAAGGACGACGCCACCGAGGTGCGCGAGGGCTACGAGTGCGGCATCGGGCTCGGGTCGTTCAACGACATCAAGGTGGACGACGTGGTCGAGACCTTCGAGCTGCGTGAGAAGCCCAGGGCCTGATCAGGGCCTGATCTGGGCCTGATCTGGGCTTCGCGGGCGCACCCCTTGCGCATTGATCGCCAGTTCGGCCCGGGTATTTGTGCGTAGTACTCGCGAATCCCGGGCCGAACCGCTGATCTTGGCTGTTTCACCAGGCTGGATGAGAGGATCCTGCGGTGTTCGTGGGCACCTTGACGCTCGATCTGCTCCTGGGCGACGTGCATTCGCTGAAGCAGAAGCGATCGGTGGTCCGCCCAGTGGTGGCGGACCTTCGGCGCTCGTTCGAGGTCAGCGCGGCCGAAACCGGCCATCTGGATCTGCATCGGCGCAGCGAGGTGTCGGCCGGGCTGGTGGCGGCGGACGCCCGGCACTGCCGGGAGGTGCTGGATGCCTGCGAGGCCCGGGTCGCCGCCCGGCCTGAGCTCGATCTGCTCTCCGCCCGGATCAGGATCTGGAACGGCGAGGACGATCTGGGTGCCCCATTCACAGAAGGTGAGGAGATCCGTGACTGACACCGCGCGGGCGCGCAAGCTGGCCGACCGGATCCACGAGATCGTGGCCGAGACCCTGGAGAAGCGGATCAAGGACCCGCGGCTGGGCTTCATCACCATCACCGACACCCGGATGACCGGAGACCTTCAGCACGCCAGTGTCTTCTACACGGTGATGGGTGACGGTCAGGCCCAGGCCGACACCGCCGCCGCACTGGAGAGCGCCAAGGGTGTGCTGCGTTCGGAGGTCGGCAAACAGATCGGGATCCGGCTGACCCCGACCCTGGAGTTCGTCCCCGACGCGCTGCCGGAGGGGGCCGCCCACATCGAGGCGCTGCTGGCCTCGGCCCGGGCTGGGGACGCCGATCTGGCCGCCCGGGCGGCCAGCGCCAGCTACGCCGGGGATCCGGATCCGTATCGCAAGCCGGCCGAACTGAATGACGACGAACCCGATTCTGACGAGGACCCGGGGCCAAGCTGATGAAGCGGCCGCCCGCCGGGCCGGGCGGGCTGGTGATCGTGGACAAGCCAGCCGGGCTGACCTCGCACGACGTGGTGGCCCGGATCCGCCGGCTGGCCGGAACCAGCCGGGTCGGCCACGCGGGCACACTGGATCCGATGGCTACCGGAGTACTGGTGGTCGGGGTGGAACGGGCCACCCGGCTGCTGACCTACTTGGTCGGGGCGGACAAGGAGTACCGCGCGACGATCCGGCTCGGCGTCGGTACCAGCACTGACGACCGGGACGGTGCGGTGCTGTCCCGTCCAGGAGCCAGGGGCCTGAGCGCCCAGGACATCGAGGAGGCCGTCCGCCCGCTGCGCGGAACGATCGATCAGGTGCCCAGTGCGGTCAGTGCGGTCAAGGTGGCCGGGCGCCGGGCCTATCAGCGGGTCCGGGCCGGCGAGGACGTCGTGCTGGAGCCGCGCCCGGTCACGATCCAGCGGTTCGAGGTGCTGTCCCAGAAGGACGATGAGGACAACGGCACGCCGGTGGTCGACCTGTCGGTGCTGGTGCAGTGCAGTTCGGGCACCTACGTGCGGGCGCTGGCCCGGGATGTGGGGGTTGGTCTGGGCAGTGCCGGGCATCTGATCGCGCTGCGCCGGACCCGGGTTGGCCCCTATCACCTCGATCAGGCTCAAACCCTGGAACACCTTGAAGACGAAGCCTTTTCAGTACTGCCGGTCGCGGACGCCGCCCGGGCCGCCTTCCCGGCCCGAGAGCTGTCGGACGACGAGGCGCGCAAACTGGCGCACGGCCAGCGGCTGCCGGCCAGCGAGCAGGGCCCCGGTCCGGTGGCGGCGTTCAGTCCCGACGGAACTCTGATCGCGCTGGTTGCCGACGCCGGCCTGACCGCTCGTCCGCTGGTCGTTCTGACCGGCTGATACTGGTTCCGGCCAACTGACTTGTGCCAATCTGTCCGGATGATTCAGCCGATTCGAGTGGTTCGCAGGAGTCGGCTGGCGGCAGCGTTTCGGCCGGTGGCTGGCCCGTCCGTCCGCCGCTTCCGCCGGGAACTGCAGTGGCGGTCGATCGGGCCGGCCCTGCGCTTGCGCACCGGTCCGGCCAGTGAGTGCCCGTATGCGGTGGTCAGCCATGCGACGCCCCTGCTGCGCCGGCTGGCCGGGGTGGATATGCAGCTGCAACGCAACAAGGTGGTCAATCTGAGCTTGGCCATCGCCTGCCTGGACGGCCTGATTCTGGCTCCGGGGCAACGGTTCTCGTTCTGGTGGCACGTCCGCAAGCCGACTGTCCGGCGCGGTTATCTGGACGGCCTGGTGCTGAGCCAGGGCCGCACCGTGGCGGGCGTGGGCGGTGGGCTGTGCCAGCTGACCAACCTGATCTACTGGATGACGTTGCACACCCCGCTGACCGTTGCCGAACGTTGGCGGCACAGTTACGACGTCTTTCCAGACCTCAACCGGCATCAGCCATTCGGCAGCGGTGCCACCTGCGCCTGGCCGGTGCTGGACCTGCAGATCGAGAACCGCACGGCCACCACATTTCGGCTCGGCCTGGCGCTGACCGATGCGGATCTGACCGGCTCATGGACGGCGGACGCGCCGGTGCAGTTCGGGTACCAGGTCTACGAGGCCGCGCACGCCATGACCAACGACGCTCCCGGCGTGTTCACCCGGCACAACGTGCTCCGGCGAAGGGTGCTCGGGCCGGCCGGAGAACAGGTGGGCGACGAGATGATCGCGGTCAATCACGCCCGGATGATGTACCAGCCCTTCCTGGAGTCTGGCCTGACCCAGCCGCGCTGATCATGCCGGAA
>CALMAR010000171.1 GCA_937859855.1 uncultured Kineosporia sp. | reverse complement strand
GATACGACGTGACACCGGCAGGCGCCATCGCCTCACCAGCCACTCCTGAAGTGTCTGAGGTGAAGTCCAGGAGAGGAAGGATGGAGGTCTGGTGGCCTGCCGGTGCCATCGCTCAGAACCCCCGGTAAGCGGGGAGTTCGATTACCGGGCTGTCGCCGTTTCCGTCACCCAGGTCGTAGGTAGCGAACACGCGGTGACGGCAGTTGCGGCACTGCTCATGCCGCACAAGCCGCCGGGAACAAGCGACCTTCACCCTCATCTCGACCGGGGAGTCCTGGCCAACGGTGACGGTAACCGGGGTCAAGCACTCACCTGCTCCACCGACGAAGGTCACGACCGTGACCGTGTGCCACGGCTGCGGGTGACTCTTCCGGACGTGGATGATCACCGCTGTTCACCCCAGCGCTGCTGGGCGGCTTGCCGGGTGACCCCGAGCCGGACAGCGATCTCAGTCCAGGAGTAGCCGAAGTCCCGCAGCCCACGAACGGCGTGGGTGAGGGCCTGGTCCAGGTCGTGCTGCAGCTGGGCCAGCTCCGGCAGGGTGTCGACGTCACCGGCGGAGATCCGCCGTCCGGCGGCCCTGATGATCCGGGCGCAGAACGCCATGTAGGTGTCGTTCTCAACCCGGTCACGCCGATGCAACCGGCCAGCTTGCTCTGATGCGTTTCCTGTCAAGGCCGGGTTGACGCTGAACCGGCCCCGATCCTGGCCGGTGAGCTGGGCGGTCATGACTGTTCCCCGCCGCTGTGACGACGCTTGAACGCGCCATAGAGGAGCGCCGCCGCCATCGCTCGCCAGGCCCCGGCCTGATGCACACCAACCCGGTGAGCCCGATACGTCAGGCTGTTGGCTTCGAGGACCGCGTCGAGGATTTCGGCGATGCGGACCGGCTGGCTGGCCAGGTCGAGGGGGACCACGAACGCTTCTGGCCGGTGGCCGTGATGGAGGTCGTTGTGGATCCCGGACAGGTAGGCGGCTTCGCCGGGGTCGGGGAAGCCGTCGACGTCGGCGCCGCAGGATGGGCAGACGATCACCCACTCCTGCACCGGCTCCTCTGGGCCTGGGTTCTTCCCGAGCTGCCGGGCGTTGTTGCGGTATGGCTCTTTTCGTTTGAAGGGGTGGATGGTCATGCGGCACCTCCGGCGCGGCCGGCCCTGATGTCGAGGGCGCGGGCGACGAGGTAGCGGATGTGGTCATCGGACAGGTAGGCCGACCGGAACCGTTTCGGGATGCCGCCTTCGGCCAGGAGCCAGCCCACGCCCCGGTCTTCTGGGGCGATGGAGAACGCTGAGTAGCCTTGTGATGCCCACCCGAACCCGAGGACGATGTCGGAGGAGACGTCGGTGGTGCACCGGAACGCGCACCGGTATCCGAAGATGTCCCGTAATGAGGTGGGGACGATGTCGGCGGATGGCCGCTGGGTCGCGGCCACGACGATGATCCCCACGGACCGGCCTCTGGCGACGACATCACGCAGGGACGCGATGAAGTCCTTGCGCTGGTTGTCGTCTCCGATGGTGGCGGAGTAGTAGGCCAGCTCGTCCAGGACGACGAGGATCATGTCGGCCTGGTGGTGGGGTTCGATCTTCCGGATGCCGTGGCAAAGCATGACCTCGGTACGCCGGTCGATCTCTTCCTGCAGGAACCGAAGTGCCTGGATCGCCTGACCCAGATTCGGGCCGACGAACACGTCAGCGGCCCGGGTCCACATACCCAGTTCCAGCCGCTTCCCGTCGAACAGCCACAGCTGCACGTCGCAGCATTGCGACGCGTGGCCGAGGATGTTCTGCAGCAGAACGCTTTTCCCCGCACCGGGTTCACCGGCGACCAGGAGGTTGTGATACGCGAGTTCGACCCGCAGATGGGCGCCGTCCTCGGTGATCCCCAGGAACACCGGGTCAAAGATGGACAGGCCAGCCACCGGCACCGTTCGGTACTTCTGGTTCTTCCTCTTATCGGGGTCGTCTGGGTCGCCGAATGCTGACCGGATCAGGGTGCCCATGCGGCTCACCTCTGCCGCTCATGAACATGGACCGGCGCAACTTCCTGCCGGGCGTTGTGGTCCTGGTGAATGTGCTGGGCCTGGAGTGCCGTGGCGCGGGTGTTCCACGCCGTGACCTTCCGGGCCAGCCGGGCGTTCGCTTGGCGGGTGAACGCTGCGACCAGAAACCCGTAGGCGGCGGTGACGGCCATCAGCAGGATGGTGTGATCAGCCGCCCACTCGGCGGCCTGACTGACTGTGTTCATGGTGGTGCCTCTCGTTTACGTACATGGGATGGGAGGCCCGGGGCTGCCGGGTGGCAGCGGGCGGGGACGCGCTGCAGCGCAGCCCGTCTCAGTGGGATGAGTAATTGGCCGGTAGGGCCGGTCACGGGTCGGTGACGGTGAACTGACCCGCACCGGGCCGCGTACTCGAAGGGGGCTCCCAACGGGGTGCGCGGCCCGGGCGGTCAGCCCGGTACGGTCAGGCGGAAACGCCTCATGCGACTCGGCTCAGCCGGTATGGCTGGTCAGAGGTAGTCGCTGACGTCTTCTCCGCCTGCACCCCGCGAACGCGGGGAATCTTGCGCGCCAGAGGCTGGCGCGGGACCCGGCATCGATGGCCGGGATGGTGCCCGCCGGGAGGCGGGAGGTGACTGCGGCGTGGCAGCCGGGGTGGTGCTGGTGGTGAGATCGATGACCCGGCGCGGCAGACGCAGCAACCCCGCTGAACCAGCTGAACCAGCTGAGTTCGCTGCTGCTGCTGTTGATGCGGGGGTGTCTGACCCTGGATACGCCGTGATGTCGGCGGCCCTCTTCTCCTCGGCCGAAGCCGGGGGGATGAGGACGGAGGCCAGTGCTCCCCTCGCGGTGAGGGGGTCACGCCGGACCACGTCGACCCGGATCAGTGACCCGTTGCGGACGTGGCGTTCCACCCGGGCGGTTCTGGCCCAGGTGGCGGTGGCGATCTGCTCGGCCGCGTTCTCGAAGTCGTGGATCGACAGGCCGGGCATCAGCCACACCCAGCACCGCTCACCCACCGCTGTCGGGCGGGCGGACAGGACCCAGGGCAGTTTCCCGGACCGGTTGAACACGCGGGCCTCCACGAAGAAGGTCCGCAGCCGGTGGCGGGTCACGAACACCCAGAACACTCCCAGCACTGCGTCCCGGGTGACCGGGACGATCAGCAGCACGATCACGCTGACCCAGATCGCGAGCCAGAACACCGTGGGCGTGATGCCGAACGACTCGTCGAGCCGGTGCATCACCGAGAGCAGGGCGATCAGGCACAGGATTTCGAAGGCCCACCGCCATACCGTGACCAGGGCTTGCGCCCACCAGGCCCGGTGCGGGCGGAACCCGAACACGCGCGGGTCACCCACGACGCCTCCACCCATACCGGTGAAGCCGCTGGCACTCCTAGACTTAGACAAGGTTCACCCCTCCCCTCTCTCCATGAGGGTTGAATCGGATGTGAAGTGGTGAAGTCCGCCCCCAGGCGGTTTGGACGCCAGGCCTGGGGGCAGACTCGCTCAGCAAGTCAGCCGTCCTGCCGCCCCCTTCACGGGTGAGAGCAGGGCTGACACGGCCGGTCCCAGGATCTGCTGGGCTGAGACGGGGTCGGTGAACCAGACGACTTCGATCCCGCCGTCCGTCGCATCCGCGCTCTCGGCGAAGCTGGCCGCGATCACGGGGACACCGTCGACATCCAGCAGGCAGACCTTGCCCGGCACGGAGGCGACCCCCAGCAGGCTGGTCATCGCCTGAACCAGCTGAAACGCGGCGTGATGGACGCTGACTTCAGCGCCGCCACAGTCTGTGAACGAGACGTGCACTCCGCTGACCCACAGGCCAGGCTCGGACTGCATCAGCCCTGACACCCGTTCGATCCCCGGGGAGGCAGAAACACCCGCCGGTGAACCCGTTCCCTGATCTGACTCGTTCTCCCGCCTGGTCACGTCATCGACGTGCGAGGTGATCATGCGGCAGCCGACTTCACTGCGGCCGTCGTGTTCAGCGACACAGCCCGGAAAGCGACACCATTCCGCGTGCCCTGAGCCCAGGGGATGGCCTCCAGCCCGACCGGGACCACGGCCTGCCCAACCGAGACCTTCGGCGGAGCCCCCGCCACAGTCACGTTGAGCATCTCGCCACCCGACGCGTCGAGCGCCATCAACTGAACTTGCCAGAGCGGCTCATTGGTGTTCCGCTGCGTCTTCTGACGGCCGTTCTCATCGACCTTCTCGCCCACCTCACGCGTCACCGTGAACTGCGTCTGCGAGATATCCAGAAACAACTTCATGACCCTCAACTCCTTCTCCAGTGACCACGCACACTCGGCGTGTGATTCCAGGAAAAGCGGTTGGAGACGTTTCAGGGAGCCGACAGAGAGGAACACCAGGGAACATGCAGACGTGTTGCCCCTGCAGATCGTCGGTGCCTCAGGGCATGATGAGACGACACGGAAGGTGGGGCCAGTGACGGAAAATGCAGGCACCTTGCTTCAGGCCGCCAGGCTGCAGGAGCGCTGGTCACAGGGTCGCTTGATCGTTGCGATGAAGGCCGCTGCGCCAGGCCTAGACATGCACCTTCCCGAAACGGCTTCCCTCAAGACCCAGCTCACACGCTGGGAGAACGGTCACAAGACACCTGGAGAGGATTACCGAAGGCTATTTCGTTTAGTTTATGGAAAAACAAATGCCGAACTTGGATTTCCAGAACCGGCCCTGGTTAGCTACCAAATTTCTGACCGCTCCTTTTTTTCTACGGAGGCAGTCAAGTACTTCGATCAAATGCTTATTGAGCACGCCCGGGCCGATAACCTGCTAGGCCCCCGATTGTTGATTGGCGTTGTTCGCGAGCAGGCCAAATCACTTGGCCAAGTGGCCAAAGAGGCACGGGGACCGATGCGTCCAGCTATCTTGGAAATGGCCTGCCGTTACCACGAGTTCGCAGGCTGGCTTCTTCAGGATCTCGGCCGTGTTCAAGACGCTATGACGTACACCGATCGAGCACGGGATTTAGCCACTGAATTGACTGACCCGTTACTCCAGGTCCACCTGCTCATGCGGAAAAGCAACATCGCGACCGATGGTCAAGACGCAGCGCTGGGAGCTGCTCTAGCGGACGCTGCCCTTCGTTCAGCGCCTCATCTGCCGCCACAGCTGCACGCCACCGTTCTCCGGCAGCGGGCCAACTCGTATTCAGGCCTTCGCGAGGTCTCTGAAGTGGAAGCTTCGATTGGCCGGGCTTTGGACGTCGTGCAGCGCCAGGAGGCCGACGCACCACAGATCGCCAGTTACTGCACGGCTTCGTACGTTGCCATGGAGGCCGGCAACTGCTGGCTCCAGCTCGGTAAGCCCTCCAAGGCTCTGAGCATGTTCGAGAGCGTCAAGAACGAGTGGCCCGACTCAGTCCAACGGGATAAAGCACTGTCCTTCGCCCGGCTGGCTCGGTGCCACGCCTTGGCTGGTGACCCGTCTACGGCGCTGACCACAGGTCACCAGGCAGTGCTACTCGCCTCTGCGACTGGCTCCATGCGCACCATCCAAGAGTTGCAACTCCTGCGATCTGGTCTCGTACGCTGGGCGCGTGACCCAGAGGTAGCCAGTCTGCGAGCGTCAGTTGCAGGCTTGGTGGCCGCTGCTGCCTGAGAGGACGTCGTGTGAGCTCCTTCTTTACGACGAATACCGCGAAAGAGGAAGCCGAGCGAGACGCCTCGATTGCGGTATTACCCGTTGGCAGCTGTGAACAACACGGCGCACACCTACCGATCACCACAGATGCCTTGATCGCAGGACTCATCGCGACTGAGATAGCCAGCACGTACGAACTGCTGCTACTCCCTCCAATCACCATCAGCTGCTCCCACGAGCACGCAGCCTGGCGTGGAACCGTCAGCATCAGTTCTCGAACTCTTCGAGCACTCATCTTGGACATAGCTGAGTCGCTCAGCTTGAGCGGAGTCCACCGTCTCTTGATCGTCAACGGCCATGGGGGCAACTACGTCCTCTCGAATGTCGTCCAAGAGGCCTCTGCCAAGGGTCCAACCATGGCGCTCTTCCCGACCGGCGATGAGTGGAGCGAAGCTCGTAGAGCGGCGGGGATCGAGACGGACGGCCACACCGACATGCACGGCGGTGAACTAGAGACGTCGATTTTGCTTCACGCACTTCCCGAGGTGGTTCGCGACGGGTACGAACAAGCCGACCATCGAGCCGACGATCGTCAGCACCTTCTGACCCTTGGCATGAGCGCCTACACCCAGACCGGCATCATCGGTGTGCCCTCACTCGCAACACCCGAAAAGGGCAAGGCGGCTGTCGCGGCACTCACGGCTCTAGCCGCTGGTTCACTCACCAGCCTGGGCTGGACTCCCATCCTCGACTGACGCGTGACCTTCCAGCATCGCCAGCCAGAAGTGCCGCACGACGCGGCAACCCAGCTCAGAGCGGCGACAACTTTCTGTACGTCTTTAAAGCCGCCCCGCATGGCGGGGCGGGTGCGCCCAGCCATGAACGTGCGGCCGCTCGCCTCCTGCC
>CALMAR010000170.1 GCA_937859855.1 uncultured Kineosporia sp. | reverse complement strand
GGGGGGGGGGCGCGGGGGGTTGGGTGGGGGGGCCGGGCGGGGCCCATGGGCCCGCGCCGGGCCAGCCTGTCGAGGCGGCCCGCGTCGCGGCCATGAACCACCCGTCGGAGCACCAGGCCTGCCGGCACCTGAGCCAGGTCGACTATTGCGCTTTCGCCGGGTTCAGTCCTTGGATCCCGGCCTGGAACTCGGTCGTGCAGGGCGTCCTGGCCCAGGTGCCCCCTTCGGCCAGGACCGTGTCACTGACCCTCCGGCCGCGCCTCGGGTTCGTGTCACTCGGCGCCGAGAAGGGACCAGAGCAGACGCTCGCCGCGTGGAAGGCGGACGACGCGGCGGCCGGCGCCCCCGGCGCTGTCGGTATCGACACCCAGTGGGGTGACAGCGACTCCGCCGCCAACCTCGCCGGGCAGGTCGCGTACCGGCTGGTTACCGGGAAGACCGGCGAGGCACACGTCACGGAGCAGTCCGGCCCGGGGGAGCTCGTCTCCGCCACCGCGTGCGGCGGCGCGGGCGTGCTCGTCGTCTGGCTGGCCGGGCAGGGTGGTGCGACGGCCCGCGCTGGAGTGAACTCGCTCGCCGAGGAGGCGCACGGCCTCACGTTCTCGGTCAACCAACTCTTGCCGGCAGTCGCCGTGCCGGGGCCCGAGCTCGCGGTGGCGACCGAAGCGCTGTCCCGCCCGAACGCCGAGATCGCGGCGAAGGTTCAGCAGTCGTGGTCCACATTGATCGCTCCCGGCACCACCGCGGCACAGGCAGCGCAGATCCTCCACCTCGGCGCCCCGGCCGCGAGCGCCGACCCGACTACGAGCATGCACTGCTCATGAGCCCCCGGACCCTGTTTCCTTTGCTGCGGCCCACCGCGCACGCCATCACGTGGCGGCCGGTCGCGGCCGGCGCCACCGTGGGGATGATCATCCTGCTGGTGCCCGGGGCGCTGACCGACCGGCTGACCGAGAGCAACCTGACCACCCTGGCTCGCCTCGCGGCGATCTGCGTCGTGCTCGGTGCGGCGTTCCTCCTTGATGACCCCGCCACCCGCAGTACCCCCACGGTGCCCACGCCGCGCCTGGCGCGCACCCTGGTCCGGGTCGCCCTGGCCGGGCCGGTCCTGGCACTCTGGGGGGCCCTCATGCTCGGCCTGGTGACGACGACCGGACGCCACGACGCCGCCGCGCAGCTGCCCATCGGCGGTCTGACGCTGGAGGCGGGGGCACTGCTGGCCGTTGCCTTTGCCCTGGCCGTCCTGGCCCAGCGACGCGACGACGCCGGGAACACGGGCGTCGTCGCGGCGCCCGCTGTCCTGGTACTGGTCGTCGTCGCCTGGCTTCTTCCCCGTCCGGTGGCGCTGCTCCTCTCCCCGGGCGACCCGGCCTGGACGGCATCGCACTACCACTGGACGGTCGTCCTGGCGATCGCCCTGGTCACGTTCCTGTGGGCGGGCCACGAGCGGATCTGACCGGCAGGAAGGTACGACAAACGGCCTTGGTGGTCACCATGAAACTTCCGGCTGCCGTCTCGACGAGCGTGGTCTGGAGGTCACCGGGCAGCGCCTTGAGCCTGGCCGCGCGGTGTGGCGTGCCGTGTCGCTGAGCCGGATTCCTGGTGCGGCCGGTGCGGCTGCGAAGGTCGCGTGCCGGACAGCGTGACCCGCCGGCTGGCACCCCGAGCCGCTGAAGTGGCGATCCACGACGCTGCTGATCACGGTCCGCCGCTACCGGTGCGCGGGTGCGGGGACGTGTCGACCGACGTCTTCGACATCTCGGCCGACCCGCGACGACATTCCAGTACTGGCCGACAGTGACCGGGACCGGAAGTGACCGCCGGCGCTGCCCGCACCGGACGCTGAAGCTGCGAGTTCGCCCAACTGCAGCGAGCGGAGCCAGAGCAGGTAGGCGCCTTCAACCCGCTTCTGATCGCCGGTCGCCGACGGGTCGAGGATCAGCCCGCGCAGTTGAGCGAGAACGACTGGTCGAGCAGGCCCAGCGGGAGGCCGGAGACCACCGCCCGAGCGGGCGATGAGATCCTCAAGACCAGCGCAGCGTTTTTCGCGCGGGCGGAGCTCGACCGCCGACTCAGGTGATCGTCGAATACATCGACTCCCACCGGGGGTCGTTCGGCGTCGAGCCGATCATCACCGTCCTGGCCGGGGCTGGGGTGGAGATCGCGTCGTCTACGTACTGCCAGCGTAGGCAGCAGCCGGTCAGTTCGAAACCACCACCACCCGCACCCGCCGGCTCCTCACTGACCTGTCCGGGAAGCCGGGGCAACATCATCATGACGGGGGACCGGGTCAAGCTCCTGAATGCCACCACTCTCGCTGAGATGCGGCTGAGGTGTCCTTCGAGTGGGTCCGGGAGGGTCAGTTCTTGGGCGGGATGAGCTGCCTCGGTTGAGCGCGGTGGTCACGGCGGCGGTGCGGTCGTCGACGCCGAGCTTGTCGAAGATTCTCACCAGGTGGGTCTTGACGGTGGTCTCGCTGATGTAGAGCTGGCGGGCGATGTCGGCATTGGTGAGGCCGCGCTGGCGACCCGTCCCGCATAGCCGCAGATCAGCACACCAGCGGCCCGCGCCTGCGGGAACCGGCCCCTCAACAACCGGAACACCCTTAGTGGCACTTTCCGGAGAACGGTGTAACGGGGCCAGACAGAAACGGCTAGGAAGCCTCAACCATCTCCCGGTGCCGATCCGTAACCCGTCTTCTGAGACAAGGCATCCGCACGAACAGCTTGTGTCCTGAAAGCCACCGAAGCGTGCCCCAAGCGTTCGCTCACGAACGCGTGCAGGTAGCGTCCGTGCCATCGGAGGGCCTCCCGCAAGCGACCCTCTTCTCGTTACCCAGGTTCCGCAGGGCGGCCAAAAGGGCACGCGCCTGAGTAGGATTCACCACCACGCGTGGGTCACATGCGTCATTAACCTTCGGTGCCTGCCAGTTGACCCGTGGCAGCGGGTTGAAGTCGAGGTAGCCATGCTCGGCGGCCAAGGCAAGGGCATTGAACAGAATGGTGCGTTTCCGGATGGTCGTTGTCGCAGCGGCCGGTCAGCCGTCGAGCTGGCTTGCCACGGCGCTCAGGAGTCGGCGAGTCACAGCGAGATCTTCCACGGCACGTACCGGGTGGGTGCCTCGCTCCAACCATGCCGCCGCCGCCGAGAACTTAGGTGGTGGCGGCTCTGAGGGAACCTGGATCTACGGTGCTAGCCAACCCGTTGGTGGCCAGGCAGAATGCCGCGATCAGCCATCTGAAACTGTGGCAGGTATGAAGACGCGGACAACCCGGCCCGCCCAGCCGGACCACTCGAAAGTGTGGGAGCTGCCTGCTTCGTGGTGGGCAGGACGTCTTCTCGTGACGGCCCTGGGGTGGCTGCTCCTCCTGGTCGGTGTCCTGCTCGGCACAGAGAATTCCAGCTACCTTGCGGTCGTCGACCCGCGGTACGCGACGGCTGGAGCCGGTCGTGTCGACGCAGGTGGCTGGTATCAGGCGATCAGCGTCGGCCTTGTCCTGGTCGGGCTGGTGGGGGTGGCTGGACCACCTGCGCGACGGGACCCGCGGGGCCGCAAAGTCGCGGTTGGGCAAGCCGTCGGCGGGGTGACCACGATTGCCGCGGCCTTGGCGGGGCAATCGTTCATGAACAGCCTCGACTCGCTCGACCCGGAGGTGGCCTGTACGTACGGGTCGTGCTGGCCGCAGCAGGAGCAGGCCATAGTCCTCGTCGTCCCGATGGTCGTCACCGGGGTCGTAACGGTCGTTGCCGCTCTCTTGTTGCGACAGACTGCATGGTGGGTCCGAGTGACGGGTCCCGTCCTGACATGCGTCGTCTCGATGCTGGTGCAGCACCAGCTCTGGTACTCGTCGCTGCTGCCGCTCTTCCAGGGACCGCCGTCCTGACCATTGGCAACCAGTCAGCCAACCCTGGGGAGAGAAGTGGACATGACTGCTCAGAGCTTGCTGCGGTGGCTCCGCTGAGGCAAGTCGCCGCCTCACTATTCTCTTAAATGCTGGAGATTAGAGCGGCATAAACTGTGACAAAGTAGCTGGCATCCAAGAGCACTTAGGCACCTCTGGCCTAAGACCATCGCCTCTGAAAGCGAGGCTGGTCGAGCGTTCTAGTGCTTCCTCCGCCTCGTTCAGGCCGCCTCTCATGATCTCCAAGAATCAGGACCAGCAGTTATCACTGGACTCGCTCACCCTCAATGCGTTCGCTGAACCGCCTGTTGCGCTTTGCGGTCGCGCCTAGCGTGGGCGAACGGATTGGCGAACGCGACGCCCGGGACGCATGAGACAAAACGGGCTAGCTGCACCGCCCTGGGAGGCGGCTAAACCCCAGAAGAGACTGTTCGAGCAAGCTGAGATCAGTCTGGGGCGGCTCATAACCCAGAGGTCGCACGTTCAAATCCTGCCCCGCTACGAACGGAAGTGCAGGTCAGAGGCCTTGTCCCCAACCCGGGGCGGGGTCTCTGACCTTTGCAGCGGAGTGTCTGTAGCCAGCTTTGTAGCCAGGGCTGCGGCGCAACCTTCGATCGCTCTGATCCGCGGTCGCGGGTGTACTCAAGGCCTTACTCGCATACAACGCGATTGGGCGGTCGGCAGGGGTCAGTTCGTGCTCGGCTGATCCGCTGCCGAACAATCGTTGTCATCGCTAGGCGGACTGGGCTTGCCATGGTCGACGTCCTCGCGGGTGACGATCACGGCGGACATTTAATGGATGCCAAGTCGGTCGAGAGCGGGCTCAAAGCTCACCCTGGTCCGGCCGTGGCGATGGTGAGCTGCCGGTCCTCGTACAGCGCGGCCTGGGCCCGTGCCAACACCTGCACGACAGGCTCCACGACGTTCATGAAGCGTTCGAGGAACGCGACGTTACGGCGTTGGGCGTCGTCGATCGGGTTGAGAGAGACGTCGTGTGCGTAGCGGCGAGTTCGGCGGCCATCGCGCCGATCGACAGGCGGTGCGTCGATCAAACCAGGAGTGGTCCAAGCCGTAGTCAGCTGTGCGCGCCTGCCGTACTGAACAGCAACCCTTGGGCTAGTTCGTTGGCGAGGCCCTCGTCCCTGAATGTCAGAGGTCGCCTTGGCTCACGAAACTTTGTACCGGACGCGAACAAACCCAAGATCCTTGGTTTCTGTCGCACGAAGCTGGCGTCACCACGAGTTGCCCCATCTATGCATGCGTGGTGCACTCATTACGTAAGGCCAATCGGTTGTGCTGCCCCGGACCTGGTGGTGCGTCGTGTGCCACCCCGTCTTGTCCGGCAGGTCCCCGAGCAACAAGTCTCGGTAGTAGATGCGACCTCACTCGCCACAGCTACCGACTTAATGGTGGTTCCGTGAGAGTTGCGCGCTGACTCGATCCGCCCATCGATTGTCCAGCGCCTCAGCACCGATGTGGAGCCGGTAGCTCTGCACTCAATAGGAAGTAGTAACATGATCAACACAGACCAAGTACAGACACTCTTGAACACCGGTGGAACCGTCGTCGGCGCCAGTGGTGACAAGATCGGCAAGATTGGCCAGGTCTTTTTGGACGACGAGACCGGGCAGCCGGAGTGGGTCACGGTCAAGACCGGCCTGTTCGGTGGCAGCGAATCATTCGTTCCGCTGGCCGAGGGCAACGTCACTGACGATGAGATCCGTGTCCCCTACTCCCAGGACAAGGTGAAAGACGCTCCCCGCGTTGCTGATTCGGACGGGCACCTGTCTCCGGACCAGGAAGCTGAGCTGTATAACTACTACGGCCTGCAGTACACCGAAAACACTAACGGCTTCGTGGGCCAGGACACTGTGGTTGGCCAGGACACGTCCGGACCAGAGACCGATCAGGCGATGACCCGCTCGGAGGAGCAGTTGCACGTCGGTAAGGAGAGCGTGCAGACGGGCAAGGCCAAGCTGCGCAAGTACGTGGTGACCGAGAATGTCACGCAGACCGTTCCGGTCAGTCGTGAAGAGGTCCGCCTGGAACGCGAGCCCATTACCGATGCGAACCGGGATCAGGCTTTGGCCGGGGCAGATCTGTCGTCCGAAGAACACGAAGTGACCCTCACCGAGGAGCGCGTCGTGGTGAGCAAGGAAACTGTGCCGGTGGAGCGGGTCAAGCTCGACAAGCAGACCATCACCGAGGACCAGCAGGTCAACGAGCAGGTCGCCAAGGAGCAGATCGAGTACGACGACTCCGATCTGCCCGGCACCGCAGCACGCCGGAAGTAACCAGCAAGACCTCGTGGTTCCCGCCGTGAAGACGTCCGGCGGGACCACGTGATCTCACGCCGATCCTGAGTCTAAGCAAATGGGTTCTTGCCACACCCTGAGTCGCAGACGAGGCCTTCATGGGCACCAGGCACAATGGCAGCGGTGATATCGCGGTCTTGATCTGCGAAAGATGCGACCTGAGGGGCGGCCCCTTCGGCGCAGCCGAGGCCGAACATCTTATGGCCGTCCACGACCAGTCTTCATCACGGCGCAACCGCCTCCAGACATTGCCGCATCAAACATTGCTGCCCGAGCGCGAGACCACAGCAGGAGCGTAATTCGGTTAGAGCAGCCGTTCCCTCACGATGCTCTGCGCACGGTCCAATCCGTCAACCATCTGAATTACGAACGAAGGTATTGATATGGCTCGCAACGACATTGGCGCCACTGGTACAAGCAAGCAGAACGTCGACTTGACGCCCGGAGACGAGACTACCGGGAGTTCACGCCTGAACGTGCCGCACAACGAGTCGCACAATTCGGCCCGTGATCGTCTCGACGAGCACCGCACAATCGTCAAGCCAGCCAAAACAAGTGCCGCCGCAGTGTTCTCGCTCGTCTTCGGACTCTCAGCGCTGCTCTCGGTGCTGACAGTCCTGCTCGCGCCCCTAGCGATCATTCTGGCCATTATCGGCATCATCCTGGGCATCGTCGGCATGAAAATGGCCAAGCGGGTCGGTGTTACCGGCAAAGGCGTCGCCATCGGCGGTCTAGCGCTGTCGGTCATCGCGATCCTGCTCGCCGCGACGGCAGCCATCGGCATCACCACTTTCCTGAACAACGACGCCGCCGTGAACCGGCTGGACAAGCAGGTCCAGAAACTGCGGGACAACCTCCCCGCGAAGGTGGAAGTACCCAAGGCCAGCTGATCCGGCGCCTTCTTCTGACCTGAAGCGACGAACATGAGGAGACTTAAGTGAGCACACGCAACACAACCATCCGATCCATGCACGACATCGGCGCGGCAATCTGGCTCGGCGGTTCCCTTATGGGAGCTGTCGGCCTCAACGGCGCCGCCTCCGACATCGACGACAAGGGCGAACGAGCCAAGATCGCAGCCGATGGGTGGGCCCGCTGGACACCGGTCAACGTTGCCGCGATCGGTGCGCACCTGATCGGCGGCGTCGGCCTGGTGCTGGCCAACAGGGATCGGGTCCGCGGGCAGAGCGGCGTCACAGCCAACACGGTTATCAAAACGGCTCTCACCGCAGCTGCGATGGCTACGACCGCCTACAGCGGCGTCCTCGGCGCAAAGATTGCCAAGGCAGGAGATGCCTACACCGAGGCGGCCACCGA
The DNA here is from genome assembly GCA_937859855.1 of uncultured Kineosporia sp. The sequence goes on along the minus strand of CALMAR010000170.1, from coordinate 20,834 downwards.
ACCTTCCGCCCTGACCCCAGATGACGTCGCCACTGCCCAGCAGCAGCTCCGCATACTGCAATGGGCCACCCCCGCGCTCACTGCCGCCATCGTGGCCATGGGCGCCCAGCAAGGTGAGCAGCAGCGCCCCGCCTCCATCCTCAGCGGCTTCGCAAGAAGATCAAAGGCCGGAGCTAGCCGTACTTAGGCCGATCCGGGCCCGGCCCTTCGCCGAATGGAGATCGAGTCTTGCGTCGTGTGTATCCACGTGAAGCGCGACGTAGGGCTTGATCCACGCTAGTACTGACCCTTCCAGGCCATCTCGGCCCTTGAATACAAAGAGGACACAATGATTTCCGCTGTCATTTCCGCCATCGTTGTCGGTGCCATCATCGGCGCATTGGGACGCCTGGTTGTTCCAGGCACGCAGCACATCTCCATCCTCGTGACCATTGTCATCGGCATCGTCGCTGCTCTGGTTGGCACCTTCATCGCCAACGCCTTGGGCGTGGGCGACACCAACGGCATCGACTGGATCAAGCTTGTCATTCAGGTTGTCCTTGCCGCCGCTGGCGTGGCCGCCTTCACCGGGACCAGCATGCGCCGCCGCACAACCCACTGAGCCAGCGAGCATCCGCGCAACGAAAAGCCCGGCTTCACGCCGGTCTTGACCGGCCGTGTCAGCCGCATGGGCGCCGATCTGCCCTACTGCGCTGCTGGCCCCGGCAAAGGCCTCGAAGTATTGGCAGCCACCCTCAGCGGCATCTTGCCGGGCCCGGTTGCGGGCCTGCGCCGTACCGACCGGCGGAGGGGTCCGACGTGGACTGGCTGCAGCACTTCAGGGACGAGGCCGAATACCGGCCGCGGCGACCGGACTGGGCGCAGGGGGCGCGGCTGGCGATACCGGTGGCGCGGAGTGTGGCCACGTTCCAGGTCGGGGAGTGCCGGTGATTTCATCGGCTCCTCGGAGTCTCAGCTGATGCGCTGAAGCGCCAAGGCGAACTTCGGCCCTGCCACAACGAAAGTGCACATCAGAGGCCCTGCTCCCGACCCGTGGCGGAGCTCTTCACGTTGGCAGCGGCTGCTGGTGACCCGCGTGGTGACCGTTGAGCCGCTCCGTCGTCGTGACCACCCTCGTCCGCAATAAGCGAAGCGACGGTCGGTGGTGGTCTAGCTGGGTCGGCTTGGCCAGGGCAGGGCGCCCACGCCCGCGCACGGGGCCTTGCGCACTCCGCGTAGCTTGTCAGACCTCAGTCCCTTCCATGCGAGGAGGGGTTCGGAGAATCTGGTGTTGGTAGCCGGATTCAGGGTGAAGCGGGGAGCGATGGCGAGATGAGAAGGCTCTGGGAACCGATGAGTTGACCGGAGCGCCGTCCCTGGTGATGCGACGCCGGCTCTTGCGTCAGAGGAATTCGGTCGCCGTTGCGTTCGCCTTGGGCGGGGTAGTCATTGCAGCGTTCGGTTCACGGTTGCCGAGCATCCAAGCCTCTTTAGCAGTCAGTAAGGCTGTCATTGGGACGGCGCTCATGGCCTTGACCGTGGGTGCGCTGACCGGGCTGACTGTGGCGGCCCGGATCCATTCCCGGTTGGGTGCCCGCCGCGGAATCGGCGGATCGCTGGTCGTCATCGCAGCTGGCCTTGGCACGGTCGGGGTCGGCTCTGATACCGGGCATTCGCTTGCAGCGACCGTGGCCGGTCTGCTCGCGGTCGGCGCCGGAATCGGCGTTCTGGACGTGCTGATCAATGTTGAGGGCGCCGCGGTGGAGCAGTCGCTTCAGAAGACGGTCATGCCCTTATTTCACGCCTGCTGGTCCGCGGGTGCGATTCTCGGCGCAGGCCTGGGAGCGATTAGCGCTGCTGCCGGTGTGAGCGTGACCTGGCAGTTCGGCGGTGAGGGCGTTACTCTCCTCGCCGCTGCCACCTACGTCGTCGCCGGGATCCCGGCTCATCAGGCGTCAATTCGCGCTCGGCCGAGCTCCGGCGTCACTTCGGATTTGGGCGGGATGGGCGAACCCGCCGGGAGCGTTGCTCAGCAACCAGACGCGGTAACCCAGCGGACGTATTTCCGGGAGCACGTGCGCCAAGCCGCGCGAACGTGGATCAGTTGGAGGCTGCTCCTGATTGGCCTGGTGATGCTTGGCGCTGAGCTCGGGGAAGGGTCAGCGAATACCTGGTTAACCCTCGCCGCTCGCACCGAGCACCATCACAGCGAGGCCGTTTCCGCGGCTTTCTTCATGCTCTTCGCCATTGGAGAAACGACGGCGCGTTTGCTGGGCGGCCCCTTGGCCGACCGTTTTGGCCGGGTCGCCACTGTGCGCTGGACTTCGGTTGCCGGTATGACCGGCGTCACCCTGTTCATCGTCACTCAGGCTTGGTGGCTCACTGGGGTAGGTGTCCTGCTCTGGGCCGCCGGGGTATCGATGGGTTTCCCGCTGGGCATGTCCGCGGCGGCTGAAAGCGGGCCGAACCGTGCGGCCCAGGTCAGTGTGGTTGCCACCATCGGGTACGCCGCCAATCTCGCGGGACCACCCACCATTGGCATTCTGGCTGATCATGTCGGCCTTCTGCGGGCTCTCTGGGTGGTCGTAGTACTGCTGGCCATGGCCGCGGTGTGCGCTGCCGCCGTACGGCCCCGGCCACAGTCTGGCCCCACCATCGACCGCCTACCAGGTGGCGGGGGATCTGGGCCGGCCCTATCTCAGATCCGGAATAGGGCCTCTTAACGTTAGGAGCGGCTACTGGTAACTCCAGTGATAAGCAGCTAGATAGGTGGGATCGCTGGGAAAACTCATGCAGCTGTTGACAGCTGCCTCGCGATTTGGGCCACCATCGGCCCAACGACCATGAACGCGGGGGAGTGAGCGACGGCCGCAGCCAGTTCGTTGCGGGCCGCCAGCAATGCCAGCAGTCCAAGGCTTGTCACGGCGGCGGGCAACGCCCAGCCCGGCCGCACCGGCCCCGGTGGTGGCGCCGGCGGTGCCAACGACGCTGCGCCCGGGTGCTGATCTCCAAACAACGGGATGTTTTGGCTCATCGCCCGGATGATGCCAGCGATCGGCTAGCCGAGGCCAAGTTATCCACAGGCCCGGTGCTATCCCCAGACTGCGGCGGGAGGACTGCCCGCAGTGCCGGTCTGCACCCATACGTGTCAGCTCTCGCTGGCATGAGGTTCCGCCCGGGTAGCTTTGGGGTAATCATATTGAGAATCACTTTCAACAGTGATACTCTGTTCGCCTAACTGGATTGTCTACCGCCTCCGGCACCCCTGGTGGCCGGGGGCGAAGGCGCAGGCAGTGCGTCTTGTTTCCTTGAAGGTCCTCTATGCAACCAAGGAGGCCAATGATCATGTCAGTCTGGCGTGCCACCTCTGCGCTCGAGCGCTGAGAAAAAGCAAGGCTAAACCCGAGGAGCGGATCAAACACGTGGCCGGATCTCATGCAGATCAGGGAGGGCTGCCATCGAGCCCCAGCTGTCCCGGCGTGGGACTTGCCTCGCAACGTGCGCATGGTACCTTGCAGGGAAAGCTAATGAGTAGCACTCTCATTATGGCCGCCGGAAGGGGTTGTCGATGAGCAGGAGCTCGCGCGCGCTGGTGGTGGCTGCGGGGCTCAGCGCCGTTGTGCTGACCGCCGCCTGTGGCAGCAGTGACGACACAAAGGCCGGCAGTTCCTCGTCGGCGTCGTCCTCGGCTGGCAGTCAGACGACCGTCGTGGCGTCCACTAATGTGTATGGTGACATCGTGCGCCAGATCGCCGGCGATTCTGTCAAGATAACTTCAATCGTTAGTGATCCCGATCAGGATCCTCATTCATATGAGGCGAATGGCAGTACTCAGCTGGCGTTGTCCAAGGCCAATCTTGTGATCGAGAACGGCGGTGGATACGACGATTTCGTTGACGCCATGCTCAAGTCGGGAAATCAGTCGGCCAAGGTGATCAACGTTGTTGATCTTTCTGGTAAGAAGGCTCCGGCTGGTGGGGAGCTCAATGAGCATGTCTGGTACGACTTTCCGACCGTGACCAAGCTGGCCGACAGCATCGTCCAGGCGCTGTCCTCCACCGGCGCAGACTCAGCTGCTCTTCAGTCCGGCGCTGCCACGTTCAAGCAGAAGGTGGGGGCCCTGGAGCAGCAGGAAGCCGGAATCAAGCAGGCGCATCCCGGTGCGGGAGTGGCCATCACGGAGCCTGTTCCGCTGTACATGCTGGAGGCCAGCGGCTTGGTGAACAAGACGCCAAGTGAGTTCAGCGAAGCCATTGAAGAAGGAACAGATGTGTCTCCCGCTGTGCTGAACAACACACTGAACCTGTTCCGGGAGGGTAAGGTCAAGGTGCTGGTTTACAACGAGCAAACCGCAGGTCCCGAGACGGAAAGGGTTCTCGCTGAGGCGAAGAAGGATAGCGCCGGCGTCGTCCCGGTCACTGAGACTCTCCCGGCGGGAAAAGACTACCTGACCTGGATGTCCTCGAACCTGCAGGCGCTCAGTGCGGCCCTGGGATAGTCCGTTGCTTACCGGGTCGCGCTGATCAGATGAACAATTCGGTACCAGCCAGTCAGATGCCCGCTCCAGCGTTGCAGCTGGACGACGCTACTCTCCGTTTCGGGAATCGCCAGCTGTGGTCTGGAGTGGACCTTGCTGTCCGGCCCGGCGAGTTTCTCGCGATCCTGGGAGCCAACGGATCGGGCAAAACCAGCCTCCTCCGATGCATTCTCAGTTTGCAACGCCTCACCGCGGGACGGATTGCTGTCGCAGGAGTTCCGGCCAGGGCTGCCCGCCGCCGCATTGGATACATCCCTCAGCAACGGCAGCTGGACCCACTGGTACCCGTACGGGCCCGGGACATGGTGGGTTTCGGAATCGATGGTCATCGGTGGGGTGTTGGTGGTCGTGGACGCCGCCGCCGGGAACGGGTGGATGCGGCCTTGCTGGCTGTAGGCGCCGCAACCTGGGCTGACCGCCCAGTTGCCCAATTGTCCGGCGGTCAGCAGCAATTGGTCAGGATGGCTCAGGCTCTGGCCGGCGATCCCGAGCTATTGCTCTGCGATGAGCCGCTGCTCTCGCTCGACCTGACCCATCAGCGGGCAGTCGCTTCGGTGATCAATGAGAGGCGAATCACGCACAGCACGGCCGTCGTCTTCGTCACCCACGAGATCAACCCGATCCTGCCGTACGTCGACCGAGTTCTGTACCTGGCCGGTGGCCGATACAGCATCGGCACCGTCGACACTGTTCTGACGTCCGAGACGCTGACGGAGTTGTACGGCAGCCCCGTCGAAGTGCTCCGGGTCAATGGACGGATTGTCGTCGTGGGAGGGCCGGATGCCGCCGCAGACAATGCGCCGGTCGGCAGTCTGGCGGGCTGAATGAATCTCCTCGCTGCAGTCCTATCTGCGGATGCCGGCCCCGGAGTCTGGCACCGCATCTTCAATTTCACCGACTACGCCGAGCTACTAGCACTCGTGCACAACTCAATTGTGGCTGGTGTTGTCCTCGGCATCACAGGTGGCCTGATCAGCATTTTCGTTATGATGCGTGATCTGCCATTTGCTGTTCACGGCATCAGTGAGCTGTCATTCGCCGGCGCGTCAGCGGCGCTGCTGCTCGGACTCAATGTGGCAAGTGGGTCATTGGCTGGATCCATTGTTGCGGCCGCGCTCATCGGCCTCTTGGGAGTCAGGGCCCGTGATCGCAACTCCATCATCGGTGTGATCATGCCATTCGGTTTGGGGCTGGGCGTTCTTTTTCTTGCCCTCTATAAGGGCCGGGCAGCCAACAAGTTCGGACTGTTGACCGGCCAGATCGTGGCCATCGATTCGCCCCAGCTGACGTGGCTACTGGTTACCTCCGCGCTGGTGGTGGCTGGACTGGCTCTCATCTGGCGTCCGCTGGTCTTCGCCAGCAGTGATCCCGAGATAGCGGCCGCCCGCGGTCTGCCCATCGCCCGGATCTCGATGAGCTTCATGATTCTTCTTGGACTGGTGGTCGCGCTATCAGTCCAAGTTGTCGGCGCGTTGCTGGTTCTCAGCGTTGTCTGCACACCAGGCGCTGCCGCTATCCAGCTCACCAGATCACCGGCTCTGGCTACGCTCTCGAGCGTCATCTTTGCCACCACCTCTACCGTCGGAGGCATCCTCTTATCTCTGGGCAGCAGCATTCCCATCAGCCCCTACGTGACGACGATCTCCTTCTCCATCTATGTGGCTTGCCGGATCGCCGGTTGGCAACGCCTACGTCTGAGCTCGAGGACACCGACTCGAATCAAAGACGCCGAGCAAGCCAATCGGCTCTCGGTCACTTCGTCATAGCATCGGGTCCTCACCAGGACGCCCCGCGATGGGTCAGGACGGCGACGCATGCGACATTGCTAATGTGTGTTCCCAACGCAGAATCGAGTCGCCGGCTTCGGCGGCGGCGACCTGGGGCCATTGGTCTGCCGGGCCGCTGGTTCAACCAGCGCAGAAGGGCTTTCGGTCATGTCAGGCACTGAGGCTCGTTCTTCTGCCCGGGGAACGAGCAGCCGGGCCACCCGCCAGGGAGATGCTGTGATCGCGGCATTGGCCGGCACAGACACCTTCAGCAGCGCACAGGAACTGCACGTCAAGATGCGCCTGAACGGCACCCCAGTCGGCCTGGCCACTCTGTATCGGCACCTGCAGGTCTTGATCGACAACAACGCCGTTGACATGCTCCGAACTGAAGATGGCCAGAGTCTGTATCGGGCATGTGACACCGATCGACATCACCACCATCTCGTCTGCCGGCAGTGCGGCCGCACGGTGGAGGTCACGGCTCGCGGCGTAGAGCGGTGGACCGACAAGATCGCCGAAGCTCAGGGCTTCACCGATGTCGAACACACGCTCGAGATCTACGGCACATGTGGGCCCTGCTCACGAGCCAGATCCTGAGCCGAGGCCGGCCTAGGTATCGACGTGGCCGGCGTCGCTGAGGTCCGCCACACGTGCCTGCCACTGCTTGGCCAGCCAGCCGGACCAGGCCTTCCGTGCAGGGCGAAGTCGCGGCAACAAATCTTTCGGCCGGTCCGCCGGCTAGCGGGCTAGGGATCCCGACGAGAAGAGAGTGCGCGTCGGGACGACCTGCCGCCCAGATCGGCGGCTTCCACGAGGAACTCCTCGACCTGCGACCCGCCGACGCGTCCAGATGACATCGCCCGGCGCCCACCTGTTCGTGTCAGCCTCAAGCAAATGCCAGGTTGCCGCCGCCGGAAAGGCGTCTGGCTAGGACGATTGACGCGTCGGCGGGCTACGCCGTGGGTCCTGTTCTGTAGCGCATTGTCCGGCGCACCGGGCCGCCGGGCCAAGCCCATCGGTTTCACTGGGCGAGGAACGCCAGCACTTGTTCGTTCCACTCATCCACGTGGCTGACGTTCACGCCGTGAGGGGCGCCCTGCACGACATAGAGCTCGCTGCCGGGAATAGCCTCGTGAGTGCGTCGGCCGGACCCCTCGAAGAAGACGACGAAGTCTTTGTCGCCCTGGATGACCAATGTGGGTACGGAGACCTTCTTCATGTCATCGCGGAAGTCCGTGGTTCCGAACGCGGCCATGCAGGCGAGCGCTGCTCGCTTACTGGACTGCTTGGCCAGGCCGAGCGCCTCTTGCCGCTGCTGCTCGGTCACGGTGAGGTGACCGTCCGCCGAGAAGAAGTCGGTTGTGAACTGGTCGTAGAACGAATCCTGGTCCTTGGTCAGCTCAGCCGTCATGGTGGCTGCTTGCTTCTTGGTCAGAGGGCCATCCGGATTGTCGCTGGTCTGCTCCAGATACGGCGTGACGGAGGAGGCGAATACCACGCTGTGCAGGCGTTCGGAGCCATACTTTGAGAAGTACCGTGCGACCTCGCCGCCGCCCATCGAGAAACCCACCAGCGTGACATCTTGGAGATCGAGAGACGTCAATAGCGTGTGCAGATCGTCAGTCAGCGTGTCGTAGTCATACTTGCCAACGGTGGGCTTGTCACTACGTCCGAATCCCCTGCGGTCGTAGGTGATCACCCGATATCCGGCGGCTGCCAGTGCGGGAACATTATCCTTGAAGGCTTCTCCGGACAGCGGCCAGCCGTGGATCAACACGACCGGGCGGCCTGAACCGCCGGTGTCATCCACGTGGAGGTTGGTGTCCTTGAAGATGCCGTGGTGTGCGGTGATCTCACTCATGACGTCATGGTAAGCGGAGCCGTTACGACCGCCATTCGATCATGACTACCAGGCGCTCATATATACGCATTTGCCCCATTCGGCGAACTATTTCAGCATCTGCCTGCGCTGCTTTTCGATGTCGCCGTGAACCAGTTCCTGGACGGCGGAATTTCGCAGTGCAAACCCGGCAATGGCAGAGGTGATGTCGCCAGCGGGTGATTCAGCCCGTGGCGCGAAATCTGTTCTTGGGTGAGCTTTCACCATTGCATCACGTCAGCCGTGCGCACCCGGGGGCGGGTGCCGAGCAGATGATCCGCGGCGTCCGCGATCCCAGCCAGGGCGCGATCCCCCATGGCAAGCGCCGCCTGGACGATCTTGGAAGCACGCTCTCCCCGGACGCCGCTCTGACCTGGTGGCAGCCGTACTGGAGCGCTCCATCGACGAATGCGCTATCGCGGCGGCCGATTTGGCGGCGAGCCGCGAACCCCGGCCAGCCCTCACCGGGTGGGCCGAACAACTCACCGCCCTCGTCCTGACCAAGCGGGGGCTGGCCACCGCGTTGCACTTGAGTGACCCGGCCGGTGCCGATCTGCCCGCGCTTGAAGCTGAGGATCCCGCCGTTAAGACAGGGCCCCGACGCTGTCCCGCTCGGAGAGCCAGTGTTCGAGTTCGGCGGCCGGGATAGGCCGGGAGAGGTAGTAACCCTGAGCCTGGTCGCAGCCGTTGCGGGTGAGTTCCGTGAGGGCGACGTGGTTTTCGACTCCTTCGGCCACCATTCTAAGTCCAAGGCTGTGGGCGAGGGCGATGCTCGACTGGACGAGCGCGGCGGCCCGCGCGTCATCGGCCATGGGAAAGACGAATGAACGATCAAGCTTGAGCTCATCGATGGGGAGTTCGCGCAGATAGGAGAGCGAGCTGTAGCCGGTGCCAAAGTCGTCGATGGAGATCTGGACGCCGTAGTCGCGCAGCCGGGTCAGGATGTCACGGGCGCGTACGCGGTCACCCATGAGGAACTCTTCGGTGATTTCCAGTTGCAGGGCGCCAGGTATCAGGCGGCGCTCGCGCAGCAGGGCGGCGACCTGTTCGGGCAGATCGCTGTCGAGCAGGGAACTGGCGGAGAGGTTGACCGCGATGGTGAGGCGCCGGCCCTCGGCCTGCCAGAGCGCTGCTTGGTCAAGTGCTTGGGTGAGAACCTGCGTGGTGAGAGCGGGCATCATCGCGCTCTCTTCGACCAGGTCCAGAAAGCTGTCGGGGTAGAGCAGGCCCCGGACGGGATGGTCCCAACGCACCAGCGCCTCGACTCCGTGAACGCCCCCGCTGGCCAGGTCCACCTTCGGCTGATAGTGCAGGATGAATTCGCTCCGCGTCAGCGCGTTGCGCAGTTCCTCCAGAGTTCGCAGCCGGGCCTCACCGAGGGTGTCATCGCCGCTGCTGTAGATGCGGGGGCCCTCGCCGGTCTTCTTGGATCGGTACATGGCGATGTCGGCGCAGCGCAGGAGCATGCTCAGATCCTCGCCATGGTCAGGAAACAGCGAGATACCGATGCTGGCGCCGATACTGACGGCGATGCCTTCCAGGCTGAACGTCTGCGCCAGGGCGGCCCGCACCTTGACTGCAGCGGCCGAGGCTTGATCGCGGTCAATGTCGCTGAGCAGGACCGCGAACTCGTCTCCGCCGAGGCGAGCCAGGAGATCCTCGTCGCGGAAGTGTTCGGCCAGGCGCGATCCGACCTGGATCAGGAGCTGGTCACCGACCTGATGCCCCAGGCCGTCATTCACCTCTTTGAACCGGTCCAGGTCCAGCAGTAGCAGGGCGTACGAGCCGCCCGGCTTGCCAGCGATCTCAGCATTGACATTGCTGTAGAACGCCCTTCGGTTGGGAAGCCCGGTCAGATCGTCGGTGGTGGCCTGCCGCCTGAGGTCGGCTAGCCGCAGTAGCTGGCGGAAGGCCAGATGAGTACGCCCCGCCGTCGCAATCAGGGTCAACGCCGCCAGGGCGACAGCGAGCGCGGAGATGTGGGTGCGGCTGGAGGAGACCAGAACGACCAAGCTGGCCAGCGTCGCGAGGGCCGGGACGGCCAGCGCCGCTGGCCGCTGAACTGGCTCGGCTTCGATGGGAGGGGCCGGTGATTGCGCCCACACGCTGAACAGCATCATCGCGACCGTCCAGATACCGTCCAGCGGGGTTCCCACGACGTAGGAGCCATTCGCGATCCGCAGCGCGTACTGGATGTCAGCAGCAGTGAAGATGACTAGGCCGGCCAGCAGCGGAATCCAATGCCTGCGCATGGTCAGGCCCTGCAGTGCGGCGACGCCGACCACAGCGGCGATCATGAGCAGGTCGAACGAGGGATAGGCCACGGCGACCGCCACCTGAATCGGGCTTCCGGTGGCCTGTTCAAGGAGCGGCCCAAGCAGAACCGCGAGGATCGTTGCTGCTCCCAGAGCGCCCAGCGCACTGTCGAGCCACAGCGGGCCGTACGTGCCGCGGAGTTCACGGCGTACAGCCAGCACGATGGCGGTGATGATCAGCACGTAGAAACAGGTGAACCCAAGATCGGCCAGGGATGGAAAGGGCAAGACGATGCCCTGGGCCCCGGCCACCACAAAACCGGTCGCGCTGGCGGCGTACGCAGTCATCCCGGCGGCGGCGGCGGCGACTTCACGCCTGCGCGGGCCCGCTCTGCGGACCGCCCAGCCGCACGCTGCCGCTGGTACAACCACGCAGATCACCCCCAGCCAGCTCACGACCCGTGAATCGAACCAGTCACCGGGAACAGTGAGTCCAGTCAGATACAGGGTTAAGAGCAGCCACCTGAAGATCCCCACCCGGTGCCAGACGCCCTTCAGCCGCTGCGCCGTGCTGTCCCGAGCTCGGTCGCCGGTGCTCAAGGTGGAAATACCGGCGTCGCTCCTCATCGTGGTGCCTCTCGCCAAGGTGCCGTGTAAGACCTTCATCGGCCGGTATCCGGCTCACTTGAAGCTGACTGAGCGATTCGGCGGGCGAAACCCCCGCAACGCCCAAACTCGTCGGAGGTCCTCCCATCGCGGTTCAGCCTTAAGGGTCACAACGGGGTGAACCCGGCCTATCGCCTGCAGCAGATAGGGTCGGTTCCTTGGTGCACCGATCAGGCCGGGTGGTGGTGGGGCAGTGATGGCGCGACGGGCGGCCCTTTGACCAGGTTGCCATCCTTCGTTGTGACCGGAGGAGCTCAAGGTGTGGGCCGGGCCATCGCCGAGCATCTGGCCACCGACAGCACCGTGATCGTGCTCGACACGGCCGAACGGCTGGACTGGCGGCACGAACGCGTTCAGCTGATCAATGGTGATGCCGGAGATGCCACCGTGGCCGGCCGGGCGGCTTCGACGGCGGAGTCGGCCGGTCCGCTGATCGGCTGGGTGAACAATGCGGCCATCTTCCGGGACGACGACTTCGAATCAGCTACGGCCGCTGCGATACTGGACTTGATCACCGGCAATCTGGCCCTGGCCGTCACGGGGTGCCATACCGCGGTCAGGCACTTCCTGGCTCACGCCCGGAGGGGGGCGATCGTGAATGTCTCCTCACATCAGGCGCAGCGTGCGGTCCGCGGCGCGTTGCCGTATGCCACCGCGAAGGCCGCCGTCGAGGGTCTGACCCGGGCGGTCGCGGTCGATCATGGCCCAGCCGGGATCCGAACCAATGCCGTCGCGCTGGGTTCGATCGAGACCGCCCGCTACCAGCAGTACCGAACGGATCATCCTACGGCCGACCGCCAGATGGCGGCCCTGCATCCACTTGGGCGCGTCGGCTCCCCGGCGGAGGTCGCCAGCACCGTCGCCTTCCTGCTTTCTCCGGCAGCGGGTTTCATCAACGGCGTCGTCCTGCCGGTGGACGGCGGCCGGGCCGCGAGCGGATCCGACCCCGAAGCCACCTGACTCCCGGCCGGGCGCAGCTTCAGAGCCTGAGCCGGGCGTTGTCGGCGGTTCCCCACAGCTCGGCGATGCGGTGCTGCTCGATCCGGTACATGGCGAACTCGTCGGTCTCGACGCTGGACAGGTCACCCGGGGCGCCAAGGAAGGGGCGGTGCCGCGTCCCGGTGTCGTACAGGTGCACGACCAGCCACGGCGGCTGCTGGATCATGTGCCGCAGCTTCCAGGCGTAGTCCGGAAAGACTGTGATCGTCCTCCTGATGTCGTCCACGTACTCCGCGCGGCTGCGCAGCACCCCGTTGACCAGCACCGAGGGGTGAACGTGCGAGGCCACGGTTTCCCAGTCCCGCTCATTGCACGCGGCGAGATACGACCGGTACATCGCAGTGGTTGCGTCGGCGTCCATACCGCATTCTGGCCGAGCAGATCCGGGCGCCGCCGACTATCTGGACTAAACTTGTGGAGAATGCAGGCGCGTGTCAGAATCGCGGCATGAAGATGACGGCCTGGCAGGTGCCCAGCGCTCTGGCGTCTGCGGCCGGCCGGCATTCCTGTCATCGCTGTTGCCACTCCGCTCGGTGAGTCTCAAAAGCCTTTCCTCACCGCGGTAATCACGCAGCTCGGCTCAGCCGGTCTGGCTCTGCCCCGTTCCAAATCTTCTGCCCACAGCCTTCCGGTGAGGAGCCCGGCCATGCCTATCCATGTTCTCGATCAGTTGCCCGTACCGAGCGCTCCGGTCATTCCGCAGTCCGTCACAGCCCTGTCCAACATCGCTCGGGTGCTGGCTCAGCGCCAGCACGTATGGCGCCGCCTGATCCGTTTCGACCCTGATCAGCGATTCACCACCCGGGTGGCCGGGGGCCGGCACTGGGAGGCGTGGCTACTGACCTGGCTGCCCGGGCAGTCCACCGGTCTGCACGATCACGGCGGCTCGGCCGGGGCCCTGGCCATCGTCGACGGCGCCCTCGAGGAGTCTGTTCCGGCATCGAGCGACGGCGGCCGGACCTACCAGATGGTCCGCCAGCCACTTGCGGCCGGAACGGTGCGGGCGTTCGGCCGGCATCACGTGCACGATGTTGCCAACCCAGGCGCCGCTTCCGCGATCAGCCTGCACGTCTATGCACCAGCGCTGACGACCATGACCCGGTATCAGATGCTCGGCCACACCCTGCAGGTGCTGGCTGAGGAGCGGGCGGGCCAGGACTGGTGATGCCCGCCGGGCCGCTCACGAGGCATGCTGAGCCGGTAACGGTTTCGGCGGCCGGAAGGGCAGACGTGACAGAGCGGTCCGGCACGACAGCGGTCGACAAGGCGGCAACCGGCCAGGGGGAGCGGCAATATCACATCGGCGTCGCTCCCGGTGAGGTGTCCACCGTGGCGTTGCTTCCCGGTGATCCGTTCCGGGTGCCGCTGATCGCCGGGTTCCTGGAAGACGTCACCACCGTTGCCCACCAGCGTGAGCACCTGACCATGACCGGCAGCTACAAGGGCCGGCGAATCACGGCGACATCCACCGGAATGGGCTGCCCCTCGACCGCGATCGCAGTGGAGGAACTGATCCGGGCCGGAGTCACGTCGTTCATCCGGGTCGGCTCGACCGGGGCACTGCAGGCTGGGATCCAACCCGGCGACCTGATCGTCAGCGAGGGAACGCTACGCAACGACGGCACCACCGCCGCCTACGTCCATCCGGGGTACCCGGCGGTGCCGGATCTGGCCATCACCACTGAGCTGACCCGCGCCGCGTACGAAACAGCTAGCGGAACAAGTAGTTCTGTCTATGCGGGGCTGAACGCCAGCGACGACGCCTTCTACGCCGAGACGCCCGAGTGGATCGGGCGGCTGAACGAGATGGGCATCCTGAATGTCGAGATGGAGAGCTCGGCGCTGTTCATCGTGGCCCGCCTGCGCGGGGTCCGGGCCGGCATGATCTGTGCGGCGTCCAGCAACCTGATCGACGGGACCAGCCTCTACTCCGGCGTCAAGGAGGCATTGGCGGCCGGCTGGCGGCTGAGCATCCTGGCCGCACTGGAAACCGCTGTCCGGCTGGAACTCTGAGCATGCTGATCAATCTGCACAGTCACCTGGAAGGACGGGTCCGGCCCTCGACCGCGGCAGACCTGGCCGCTGCGGCCGGGCTGGCGGCGCCCGAAGGTGGCTGGGAACAGGCGATCCGGCTCGAAGGTCCGGCGGATCTCACCATCTTTCTGGCCAAGGTGGCCTCCACCTATCCCTTCTTCCGGTCACCCGGCTCGGCTCGCCGGATCGCCCGCGAGGCGGTCGAGGACGCCGCCGCCGCTGGCCAGGACTACCTGGAGCTGCGGTTCGGCCCGGCCACCCACGCGCACGATCTGAGCAGCCTGGACACCGTGATCGCGGCGATCACCGAAGGAATGGCCGAGGGCTCAGCGGCGACCGGGATGCCGTCGGGAGCCGTGGTGGCCGCCCTGCGTCATCACGATGGCGAGACCAACCAGCAGGTGGCCCGGGCGGCAGCCAGGTTCGCCGGACGCGGCGTGGCCGGCTTCGACCTGGCCGGAGACGAGTTGCTCCACCCCCAGCTGGATGTGCACGCGCCAGCCTTCGCCATCGCTCGTGCAGCCGGGCTGGGCATCACCTGTCACGCCGCCGAGGCGGGTCCAGCTGATGCCGCCCGCAAGGCGGTGGAACTGCTTGGCGCGCAGCGAATCGGCCATGGTGCCCACATCGCTGATGATCCCGGTGAGCTGGCCTGGATCGCCGATACCGGGATCGTGGTCGAGGTGTGCCCGACGTCCAACTGGTATACCGGCGCCATCACCGCCGTCCGCGATCACCCGGCGCCCAGCTTCCGGCAGGCTGGCGTGCGCCTGGTGCTGGGGGACGACAACCCGATGCAGACCGGGACCGGCCTGGAACACGAACGGGCGCTGCTGACCAGCGCTCTGGGCTGGGACGCCGCGTCGCTGGCCGAGCTGGATCGGATCAGTATCGAGGCCGCCTTCCTCGACCCGGCCACCCGCTCGGCGCTGCGGCGCACAATGGAGGACCGGAACGGTTGAGCAGAGGGACGGAGGCGCAGCATGAACGTCCACCGCGGCCGTTTCACCGCTGGCATCGAGGGTGACTTCGTCGTTTTCATGATCGGGATGCGAATCAACAATCCGCTGAAGGTCAGGGCCTGGTGGCCGGTGGCGTCGGCGATGCCGCGGATGCTGAAGGCGCTGGATGAACATCCGGAACTGGGCTGTTTGGGCCAGCAGTCATGGTTCGGCCGGACCACGCTCCTGCTCCAGTACTGGCGGGACTTCGAATCTCTGGACCGGTTCGCGCGGGACCAAACCCTGCCGCATCTGGAGGCCTGGCGGCAGTTCAACCGGGCGGTCCGGGATTCCGGCGACGTCGGCATCTGGCATGAGACCTATCAGGTGCGAACGGGGGAGTACGAGGCCGTCTATGGCAACATGCCGGTGTTCGGCCTGGCCGCCGCGGCCAGCCATCTGCCGGTCGCCCGCTTGGGCCAGACCTCGGCCGCCCGGATCGGGGCAGCGGCCACCGATGACCCGCCGGTGGTCGACCCCTACTGACCCCGGCAGGCGACCGGGACCAGGGCATCAGATGTCCCGGCGGGCCAGCGAGAGTGCGCAGAGCGAGCCGATCAGCACCAGCCACAGTGCGACCCAGCCCAGATATCCGGGGCTCAGCGCGTCGCCGCCCAGAAACGGCGAGCCTTGGGCTGCGGCTGGGAACTGACTGATGACCGAGCCGTCCTGGACGGCATTCATGGCGCCGTGCCAGAGCCCGTCGGTGGGCAGCAGCACATGAGCAATGGTGCCCACCCGGGCCACATCGTCGTTCTTGATCGCGGTGCCGACACTGCCAACCACCCCGGCCACCCATGCCGCGCCGAACAGCCCGACCGCAACCACACCGGAAGCCATCGGTGAGATCAGGCTGGACAGCAGCAGGGCCA
The DNA here is from genome assembly GCA_937859855.1 of uncultured Kineosporia sp. Next base: position 4,843 of record CALMAR010000170.1, on the reverse strand, counting down.
GGGTGAGCAGCGTGATCGCCTCCAGGCTCATCAGGGCCAGCGCGATCAGCGGATGCGGCGGCCAGTACCCGGCGGTCCGATCGACCACGACGAATTCGGCCAGCCCGGCGATCATGACGTATGCGCAGGCGAAAGCCGAGAGCCCGAGCCACTTTCCGAGCAGGATCGAGGATCGCCGGACCGGCCGGGCGAACATGGCCAGGGCGATCCCGCTCTCCAGTTCTCCCGACAGTGTCGGGCCGGCCAGGAACGCGGTACCCAGCGCGACTATCAGGCTCATCGCGAACATCACCAGGTTGAGCAGCTGCGAGGCCAGCAAGCGGGCCTCCCCGCTGGTCATCTGCCCGAACTGGGTATCCATTCCGGCCAGGCTGGCGAAGCCCCAGCCGTTCAGGACCAGCAGGATCAGGGTGAGCCCGGCCAGTCCCCAGATCACCTTGCGCCGGTACGCCTCTCGCAGGGTCAGCGAGGCGACGGTGAGCCCGGTCATGACCTCTCACCGTTTCCGCCGCTGCGCAGGATCCCGAGCAGCCGGTCCTCCAGGGTCATCCGGGCCGGCTCCACCGCGTGCACCTGGACCCCGAGCGCCACCAGGTCGGCGATCAGGGCAGGGACGACGTCGTCGAGCGCAATGTCGGCCCCGGCGGTCACGACGAACCACTCGCCGTGCCGTTCCAGCGGGCCCAGCCGGGCCAGCCGGGCGACCGCACTCTGCCCGGCTCCGGTCAGCCGGAGCCGGATCTGGTCGCCGCCGAGCAGTTCGTCCAACGTGCCCGCGGCGGCGACCCGGCCGTGGTCGAGCACGACGACCCGGTCACAGACCCGTTCCACCTCGCCGATCAGGTGGGAGTTCAGCACGCCCGCGCACCCCCGGTCACGCAGCCCTTCCACGATCACCCGGATGTCGGCCCGCCCCAGCGGGTCCAGCGCACTGGTCGGCTCGTCCAGGATGACCAGCTGTGGATCGCCGACCAGGGCCACCGCCAGGCCGAGCCGCTGCTGCATGCCTTTGGAGAATCCACCGACCCGGTCGCGGGCCCGCTCGCCCAGCCCGACCTGGGTCAGCGACGCGGCCCGGCGCGGAGCGGGCCAGTCCACCCGGGCCAGCCGCGCGTGCAGGCTGATCACCTCGTCGGCTGACAGCCAGGGGTGAAAACGGAACAGTTCGGGCAGGTAGCCGACTCCCACCCGGGAGGCCCGGCCCGGAGCTGGCCGGCCCAGCAGCATCACCTCGCCGGCGTCGGCCCGGACCAGTCCCAGCAGGATCTTTATCAGGCTGGTCTTTCCGGCCCCGTTCGGGCCGAGCAGTCCGAGCACTTGGCCCCGGGCCACTTCCAGCCCGACGCCGTCCAGCGCGGTGCGGCGTCCGTAACGCTTTCGAACCCCGTCGCACCAGAGGGCCGGGCCGGTCCCGGGACCGCCACTCGGCGCGAGGTCCGGAACCGCCGCCCCAGCCGTCTCAGTGGAGACCACGGGCGACCTTGACCACGTCGTCCGGCGTGAGCAGGCCGCCGACCACGGTGAGCTCGCCGTTGCGCACCCAGATCGCTGCTGAGGCAACGCCGCTGCGACTATTCAGCACAGTGACGGTGGTACCACCGATCATGGTCTGGGACGAGGACATCTGGCTCTCCAGGACCGGGATCGGCAGGGTGGTGCCGTCCCCGGTCACCGCCTTGAGCTGTGCGGCCAGCGCGGCCGGGAACCCCGGCAAGGAAAGCAGGTAGTCGCGGACGGTGAGCAGGCTGGCCCCCTCGGCCGAGGCGGACGGGGCCTTCATCCGGCCCACCACCAGGGCTGGGTTGCCCATGTCCTGCATCCAGGCCACGGCGACACCGGGCCCGGCGTCGATCCGCAGCTTGGCGCCGTCCAGACCCGCAGGCGGGAGCGCCGCCCCCGGCTGGGCCTGCTGGGCCTTGGCGGCCGAGAAGGTGAAGGTGGCGGTCTGGTGATCGGCCACGTAGTAGGTGGGCTCGCCGTGCACGCCCTTGGGCAGTGCGCCGACTCTCGGCAGGGCGATCCCGCTGCGAGCTTGCGCGGCCGCTGCATCGCTGACCTGGGACGGGCCACCGGACTGGGGCAGCTGCAGGTCGCCGTACTTGGACAGATCCCCGATCGAGCGCAGGGACGACAGCTGAGACACGTCGTCCAACGAGATGGCCACCGGCTGCACGCTCTGAGTCTTGAAGATCGGCAGCCAATCGGCCGCCGCCGCGACCGCGGTCCCGCCCACCAGCAGCGCGACCGCGGTCATTCCAGCAGCGACCGGGTGACGCAACCGAGCAGCCCTCCGGCGGATCGGTCTCGGCGCCACTCCGGGCCGCTGATCAGTGGCCGATACCCTCTGATCGGCGGTCAACCGGGCGCTCAGATCGGCCCAGGCGCCGTCGATGCCGACCCTGCCCGGCCCGGGCCCTGGTCCGCCCAGAGCCTGCACCACCAGCTGCCGGTCGCGGGCCGCCTGCTGCAGGTGCGACTGGCAGCGGCCGCACTCGGCCAGGTGAGCGCGATCGTCGTCGCTGGTCGCGGACTGCTCGTCCAGGTGGCGCCGGAGCGTTCCGTCACTCAAATGACCCATCGCGGATCAGCTCCTTTCGCAGAGCCGTCTCAGCCCGGCGCAGGGTGGTACCCACGCCGGTGGCGGACATGTCCAGTTCCTGGGCGATCTCGGCGTAGCTGAGACCGCTGTAGCGCAGCAGCAATGCGGTCGCCTGCTTGGCAGGCAGGGTGCTCAGCGCGGCCCGGATCCGGCCGCGCTCGGCGCCGCGCAGGACGTCATCGGCGATATCGGCCGTGACCTGCGGTGGGGCCAGGCTGGGATCCTGACCGGCCCGGAACTCGCGGTCAGCTCGGCGCCGTCCCGCCCGCAGCAGATTCAGGGCCCGATGGGTGGCGGCCACTGTGAGCCACTGGGAGGCCCTCGAGCCGGGCACGTCGCTGTAGGCGAACTCGGCAAAGACCTCCTGAGCGACGTCCTCCGCCTGCCCACCGTCGCCCAGCACTCGCTGGGCGAGAGCGACGACCCGGGTGTACTCCGCCCGGAAGAGACGCTCGAGATCCGGCCGCGTCACTTCCGGCGCTCCAATCCGGGGGGCGGCGCGGGCCGGTCCGGCCGCAACTGCGATTCCGCGGCCTGGCCGCCCTGATCTGACATCCAGACGACTCATCGGCGTCCCACCCACTGCTTCGAACCACACCGAGCCCATGTCTCTATAGCACCGCCGGGCGCTCGAATGTGACACCCGCGCGGATGGTTACCGAACAGCTAGCCCGCAGCCGCTCCCCGCTTGGCCTGGCGCAGGGCGGCCGGTCCGGCCGCTCCGATCACCAGCCCGGCCGCGGCGACCAACATCAGCGCGGCCTTCAGACTGGTCAGGGCGGCTAACAGGCCGATCACCGGAGGGCCGGCCATACCCCCGGCGTAGCCCACTGCGATCACCTTGCTGACCGCGCCGGCCGACGGCAGGCCAGGTAGGTTGCCGGCCGCGGAGAACACCAGCGGGACCACAGCGGCCATCCCGATTCCGACTGCACCACAGGCCACCACGAAGCCGGATGACCGATCGGAGAGCAGTCCGGCCAGCAGGGCGGCCCCGGTCAGCAGGCCACCGGCTCGCAGCAACCGGATAGGCCCGAGCCGGCTGATGGCACGATCGCCGAAGAACCGGGCCAGCACCATCATGCTGGCGAACACGCCGAACCCGTACCCGGCGAAGGATGAGCTGGCGTACAGGTTGTCATGCAGATACACCGCACTCCAGTTGCCGATGGCCCATTCGGTCAGCAGGGCCAGAAAAGCGACCAGGGCGAGCAGGGCCAGCGTGAGTGTCCAGTGCGCCCGCTCCGCTCGGGAAGTGGCCGGTCCGCCGGGTGAACCGGGCAGCATGAACGGCCGGGCCGCGATCGTGGCCAGCAGGCAGACTCCGCCGGACGCCGCGAACAGCGCCGCCAGCGGAAGGCCCAGATCTGCACTCAGCGAACCGATTCCGGCTCCGATCAGCATGCCGAGGCTGGCGAACCCGTGGAACGAGGACATGATCGAGCGGTGATAGCCCCGCTCGACCAGCACGGCGTGCGCATTCATGGCGGTATCAGTCATTCCCAGCCCAGCGCCGTAGACGCCCAGCACGGTGATCAATTGACTCAGGCCGTGCGTGAGCGGGATCAGAGGGAAGGCCAGGCTGGCGGTGATCAGGCCACCGGCCGTGGCCGCCGAGCTGCCGAAGCGGGCGATCAGTCCCCCGGCGTACTGGATCGCGCTGATGCTGCCGATCGAGTAACCGAGCAGCGCGATCCCGAGCGAGCCGTCACCCAGGCCGCCATGTTGTTTGATGGCGGGCATGCGGGCGGCCAGCACTCCTTGGAACAGCCCGAGCAGGACGAAGATCAGGGACGTGGCCAGCCGGGCGCGCCGGAGTGCCAGTTGCGGGGCTGTGCGGGTCGCCCGCTCGGTTACCGCCACCGCAGCACAATAAACTCTGAGAGCGAGTAAAAGAAAGCAGGCGGATCAGCCGTGTCGACCCGATCGGCCGAGTTGCTCGAAGTCGTGCACGCCCAGCCCGGTATCACCCGTGCTCAGGCGGCCCGGCGGATCGGGATCGGGACCGGCGCGGCGACCGAACTGGTCGCCCGGCTGGGGCAGGCCGGGTTGCTGGCGGAGGAGCGGGCCGAACCCAGTGGGTCCCGGGGACGGCCGACCACCGTGCTGCTGCCACATCCGCAGGGTCCGCTGGTCGCGGCCGCGTCGATCACGCACGAGGCCTGGCGGATCGACGTGGTCGAGCTCGGCGGCCGCGCGGTCGGTACCCGGAGCGGCCGGCACGACGGGCAGGGTGGCCAGGAC
>CALMAR010000169.1 GCA_937859855.1 uncultured Kineosporia sp. | reverse complement strand
GGCTTGGCCGCCGCGCGCTTCCGGGAGGTGCGCGGCTGCGGCACCGCCGCGGCCGGCGCTTCGGCGGACGGTTGCGCAGCGGGAGCCGGGTCGTCCTCCAGCAGCCCGGCCAGAGTGGTCAGCAGGGCGGTGTGGTCGGCGTTGCCCTCCGCGCCGGTGCGCTCGATGTCGGCCAGCAGGTCGCGGACGGCGTCCACCATGGCCAGCAGCGCGGTGGTGCGTTCTTCGGTCAGCGCGATCCGGCTGTCGCGCAACCGGCTGAGCAGGTTCTCGCCGACGTGGGTCAGCTTTTCCAGATGATTGAACGCTAGGAAGCCGCTGGTGCCCTTGATCGTGTGAATGGTCCGGAACACGCTGGCCAGCAGGTCGCGCGAACGGGGGTCCTCTTCCAGGGCCAGCAGATCGCGGTCGAGCTGGTCGAGGTTCTCATGGGACTCGACCAAGAACTCGGCAACGATCTCGTCGATCGCTTCCATCGGGGCTCCTGTCAGGACGAACGGTCATCAGAGTTATCGGGCTGGCCTCTCCCCTACTTGAGACGCCCCGAAATGTGCCGATCAGCCGTCCCGCCCCCCGCACTTGCGCTGCGCCGGATGATGGGGAAATGTCCCCTTCGGGTCCGCCCGCCAGCTCGCCGGTCCTGCCGGCGGGGGGCGCGGTGCCCGCAGCGCCCAGCCGAAGACGTCTGAGGAGCCATACATGCGCGTTCGCCCAGCCCTCACCGCCGGATTCCTGGCTTCCGCCGTGGCCCTCACCTGCAGCGCCACTGTCGGCACCGGCGCCGCAGCCGCCTCGCGCGCCACCGGCGGGCTGAGCCAGGCCGCAACGCCGGAGCTGACCGAGACCAGCCGCCTGGATGAGCGCCGGGCCCTGGTCACCGGTGACCGGTTCTTCGCGATGGGCACCGAGGCCGGTCGATATCCGGCGACGGGTTTCCATACCCGGGGCGAGATGGGCGGCTTCTGGTCGCAGCCGATCAAATTGCTGGACGGTGTCTGGTTCGGCCTGGGCGACTCCTGGTTCGGACCCTCCACCAGCTTCACCAGCGGCTGGGGTTACACCCGGCAGCAGCTGCCTGCGCTGGACGGCGTCAGCGCGTCGCGGGTCGACTTCGTGCCGGACGGACTGCGCGCGGGCCTGGTCGGTTTGTCGCTGACCTCGGCCACCACCAAGACGGTGACGCTCAGGTTCGACGCGCACTCCGAGCTGATGTCGGTCTACCCGTGGGGTGAGACCAATCCCAGCCAGCTGCAGGCCAACCTGCCCGACACCGGCGCCTTCAGCCGGGGCCGGTTGGTGTTCCGGGACACCGGGACACCGGATGTGCCCAATTCACCCGCCCATGACTGGACCGCACTCGCTGGCAGTTCCCTGATTCCCAGCGCGCACCAGCTCGGCCCGGACTTCCGCGGACCACAGGACCCAGCAGTGATCTGCCCGGCTTCCGGCCCCGACGCTCCCACCCAGCCGCCGCGCTGCGATGACACCGAGTATGGGAAGGGGACCGGCGGCCAGCTCAGCTACCAGGTCAAACTGACGGCCGGCCAGACGGTGCCGATCTGGTTCGCGGTGGCCGGCTCGGACCAGTCGCCCGCTCAGGCGCAGGCCGCCTACGCGACCGCGCTGAAGAACCCGGCCGGGCTGCTGGCCTCGAAGCTGGCTGCTCGCAGGGCGATTGCCGCCAACAGTCAGGTCGACCTGCCCGGTGACCGGCTGCTCCAGCGCAGCGTGGAGTGGTACAAGCAGAATCTGGCCGACTCGGTGCAGGAGTCGCGCAATCTCCAGCTGCGCCCGACCGCAGCCGGCACCGTCTACCCGGCGCCGGTCGGCACCCTGGCCAAGGCCCGCTGGATCGGAGCCGGCTGGCCGGACTACCCGTGGATCTTCGGCACGGACGGCGAGTACACCGCTTTCGCTGAGGTGGCGGCCGGCCAGTTCGAGCCGATCGAAGCCCATCTGCGCACCCTGCGCGATGTCAGCGAGGTGGTCAACCAGCGCAGCGCCAAGGTGGTGCACGAGGTCACTCCCGACGGCCAGGTCTACTTCGGGGCCAACGATGACCCCGGCAACACCGACGAGACGGCCAAGTTCCCCAGCGCGGTGGCGCTGATCTGGCGCTGGACCGGCGACAACGCCTTCCGCGACGACCTCTACTCGTTCGCCGTGCGGAACATGCGCTACATCTACCGCGAGCTGGACGCCGACAATGACGGCTGGCCCGAAGGCCTGGGCAACGTGGAACGGGCCGGGATGGGCGAGGAGAAGCTGGACAACACCGTCTACACCATCCGCGGGCTGCGAGATCTGGCCGATCTGGCCGCCAGCAAGGGCGACCGAGCGACCTACCAGTGGGCGTCGTCCCGTGCGTCCCGGCTGGAGAAGGCGTTCGAGGACGCCTGGTGGTACGGGAAGACGGCTGACCAGTACGCCGATTCGCTGGACATCCCGGACAACGGCGTCAACGACAACACCAAGATCTTCCAGCGGCACTGGATCGGCGTCACCCCGATGGACGCCGAACTGGTCCGGCCCGGGCAGGTCACCCGGCCGCTGGCCAGCGACGAGCATGGCCAGACCGCGCTGGCCAAGCGGGAAGAGGCCTGCTACACCGGCGCCAACGGGCTCTACCACACCGGAACCGGAGCGACCACGGCCGACACCGGCAATCCGGGACCGGCCTGTGACGACGAGGTCTCCAGCGTGGGCAGCGAGCGGGACATCTTCTCGCTGAACACCGCGATCATGGCGGTGGCCGAGGGTAACTTCGGCCGGCTCGGCGCAGACCAGCAGCGCTTCTACACCGATGCCAATGCCCGGATCCAGCTCGACCCGTCGCTGTGGGAGCAGCCCGGGGCGAGCCCGGAGATCGCGCCGTCCCCGGATTTCGGGGCCAACATCGACAAACTGTTCACCGAACGGTCCAGCCTGCTGCAGGCCTGGGGCGCCTACGGGGTGCTCTGGCCGGTGATCCATCAGCAGCTCGGCGTCTCACCCGATCTGGGCCGGGGCCGGCTCGAGGTGGTCCCGCAGGTTCCCCCGGGTCAGAGCCGGGTGGCCGGCCACTCGATCCGGCTGGGGCCGGGCTCGGCCGACGTCTGGGCATCGGCCTCGGCGTCGTCCCTGCGCACGCTGGTCCAGGTGCACGGCCTGAAGCGGGTGGCGCTGAGCGTCGGCGCGGTGCTGCCGAGTGGGTCGGGAGTGAGCTCGGTGACCCTGAACGGGCACGCCGTGCGGTACGCGGTTCGCCGCTCCGCTCGCGGCTCCGAGGTGGTCGTCCAGGCTGGATCGGGCCGGGCCGATCTGGTGGTGCACTTGGCCTGAGCTGGCCCGGGCCGCCGCCGCCCCTCCTCATAGATCGCCAGCTGGCCCGCGAAAGTGGCGTCCCCGCCTCAGATAGCCGGGCTGAGCTGGCGATCTGGGAGAAGCGGCGCACGGGCGCTGCGCCGAACGGGTGACGGCCACCCTGCGTGACACATGACCCGGGCCGGGCCACCGATATGGCAGTCAGCCATACGGACGGCTCACCTGGGGAGGCGACATGCGAGTGCCCTACGCGCTGGCCGCTGTCGCTGCCCTGGCCGGTCTGGTCTACGGCTGTGCCGATCCGCTGAATTCGGCCTTGACCGCGGCCACCCGGGCCAAGTCCTCCTCGGCCGCGGCGGTCACAGCCGCCGAGGCGGCCCGGGTCAAGGTCAAGATGCCGCCGAAGCCCAGACCGGTCCGGCTGGCCGGGCCCCTGCTGGCCTCGGTTCCGCACCGGATAGCGGCACCGGCCGGGTTGCCCGCAACGGGTGTCCATCCACCGGTGGCTCACGCCAGCCAGTTGAGTCCGGCTCCGGGACCCACAGCGCCGCACGCCTCCCAATCGAGCCTCGGGTCCAGCCGCAGATCGGCCCGGCCGCGGGCCACCAGCCGCCGGGTCGCCCACCAGCACCGATCAGCACCAGCACACCTGTCTGGCCAGCCGGCTCGATCGATCAGCAGGCCCAGGCCGGCGCCGAGGGTGATCTCCGCCGAAGAGCACTACGGGCGCGCCGCCGAACAGGAGGTCACTGTGAGCCGGCTCAGCACCGAGGCCGGGCGGCGTCCTACCGTCTACTTCGTCCACGGCGGCAGCTGGGTCGCCGGCGGCCAGGGCGAGTGGGCGGCCGAAGCGCATCGCTGGGCCTCGAAGGGGTGGACCGCGGTCAACATCTCCTACCGGCTCGACGTGCAGGGCCAGTACATGCTGCACGACGTGCGCAGCGCGGTGTCGCAGCTCGAGCGCCGTCCCTACGTCGACCCGGGCCGCCAGATCATCGTGGGCTCGTCGGCCGGCGCACACCTGGCTGCCTCCGTCGCCGTCCGGTACCCGCAGGAGTTCCGGGGTGTGATCGCCTGGTCGCCGGTGATATCGCCGCAGGTCGCGGCGGCGGGAGCACAGGCAGCGTCGTCCGGCATCCAGTTCCGGCTGGCGTTGGCGGCCCGGCGGTTGTGGGGCTCGAACTGGCGGGCCGCGTCTCCGGTCAGCTACGTCACCGATGACAGCCCGCCGCTGTGGGCGGCAGCGGCCCGGGGTGAATGGCTGCGCTGGAGCGACCAGGGCGCGCTGCTCTGTCAGGCGCTGGGCGATCGCTGCACAGCGACCATCGTGCCCGGCCGCGCGCATGGCGCCCAGCTGGCCAATTCGCATGCTGAGCTGCGCAATCAAGCCCTCCGTTGGGCTTCGGCCCACGTCTCCTGAGCCGATCCGGCGCTCGTCCGCCCGCCTGGTGGCTCCCTTCGGGTGACCCTGGCACCGACTGCGCATGGTGGCCGCCCGGCGTCCGATCGAGGTATCCGACAACGGAATGTCGAACGCCCCGATCATCAGGAGATCCTCATGCGCGCACGGATCTGGACCATCGCCGCGGCGGCGCTCAGCCTACTCGCGCTGACCGCGGGCCTGGCGGCGCCATCCCAGGCCGCTAGCCGGAGCGCAACCAGCGAGGAGCCGTATCTGATCGCCAAGACCGAGCGGTACGGCACCGACCCGCTTCAGTACGTGGTGGTGATGCGGATGTCGGCCAGCGCCGGCCCGCGCCCGACCGCCTACTTCGTTCACGGCGGAAGCTGGGTGATGGGGTCGCCGGATCGCTGGTCGCACGAGGCCGAGGTCTGGGCCGAGCGCGGCTGGACCGTGATCAACGTGTCCTACCGGCTGGGCGTGAACGGACGGCTGATGGTGGCCGACCTGAAGACGGTGGCTGACAAGTACCGGCTCAAACCCTATGTCGACCCGAATCGTCAGCTTCTGGTCGGTGACTCGGCCGGGGGGCATCTGGCGACTCTGTTCGCGGCCCAGAACCCGTCCCAGTTCCGGGGAGTAGTGGCCTGGTCACCGGTGATCTCCCCCGGCGAAGCGGTGGCCGACGGCCTGGCCCCCGGCGCCAGCTCGGAGTCGGTGCAGCTGGGCCGGCGGGCGGCCGCGATCTGGGGTTTCTCACGGCGCACCACGACCGCGCTGTCCTACGTGAACGCGAAGACCCCGCCGCTGTGGGTAGCCGCCTCGCAGAACGAATGGCTGCCGTGGACGACGCAGGGCAAAACCCTGTGCGATGCGCTGGGCAGCCGTTGCCGGGCCAACGTGGTGCCCGGCACCGAGCACGGCTCCCGGATCGCCTCTGCCTTCCCGGCTCTGGAGGACGCGTCGCTGGCCTGGGCCGAGTCCGTGGTGCGCTGAATCGGCCGCCATCAGGGATTAGAACGACTGATTGGGCAAAAGCCCCGATCCATGCCACCATGAGTCTCGCGAGTTCGCCGGCAGTGAACGCCCCTTCGCTGCCGGCGGCCTCGTTCTCAGCTCCAGCCTGGCGCCACGAACTGGAGGCCAGCCAGATAGGCCCGGATCCCCGCCGCGCTGTACTCCACCGTGTTCGCCGGTAGCCGGGACGGGTCGGCCCAGACCAGGCCCGCGCACTTGTGCGGCTCGGCATTGACCGGTTCACCGTCCCAGCGCTCCACGGTGAAGAAGCAGCCGACCCGCGGCTCGTGTCCGGGCAGCAGATAGTGGACGACGCAGGCCAGCCGGACGTCGACCGGCCCCAGGATCAGCCCGATCTCCTCCTGGGCCTCGCGGATCATGGCTGAGCGCAGATCTTCGCCCGGCTCGAGCTTGCCGCTGGGCAGGTTGAGCTGCCCATCAGCGAATCCGGTGTTGCGGCGCTCGGCCAGCAGCAGCTGGCCGTTCCTGACCAGGATCAGGTGGACGTCGACCAGCGCGGCATACCCCATGACCGGGAACGCTAGCCCGGATCGGGCTGATCCGGCCGGCCCGGCGGCAACGGCCAGACCGTAGCCCAGCACAGGCTGGACAAACGGCCGGAGGGCCCCGGCATAACGAAAGATGCCACCGCCCCGCTAGGTCAGGGCATCGCTGGTGTCACTTGACCGTGCCGGTCAGGCTCCGTCCCTTGAGCGACGTTCCCGGGGCGACGAAGTAGATCATGAACGTCCGCTTACCGGTCTTGGCCTTGAAGGTGACGGTCACATCCCCATGGCTGTCGGTCGTCACGTGGGCGAGCCGGCTGCTGCCGTAGTAGATGTTCACGGTGCCCTTGACGTTCGGGGTGCCGTAGACCGAGAACCGCACCATGCCGTGACCCAGTGCCTTCGCCGTTACCTCTTCGGAGGAGTAGACGACGGTGGTGACGGTGTCGCTGGTCTTGCCGCCGGAGCGGGCGAAGAAGCTCGTCGTCTTGGTCAGCGTGGTTCCGATGCCCCACATCCCGTCGTCATCCGCGTTCAGCGACTTGACCAGGGTGAATCCGGAATCTCCGGATGGGCGGGCGTACAGGTCGACCGAGGCGCCAGCTTCAGCGGTTCCGCTGAGCTGAGCCTTGCCGCCGCCGACCAGGCGGGCGGTGGCCGCGATCCCCGTGGTCGGGTCGACCACCTGGATGTCGGCGGTGTCCTGGTACTCACCGGCCGGCACGGTCAGGCCGGCGTTGGCGTAGGCCGCGTTCGCCACCAGCGCCGCGTTGCTGGCGATGTTGGCGTTGCCGGCCGCGTTGACCAAGGTGGCGGTCAGGGTAGCCGTGCCGTTCTGGTTGGAGGTGCTGGTGAACGGCGTGCTCCAGACACCCTGGTTGTCCGTGGTCACCTGGAACCCGGCCAGAGTGCCGTTGGCGTCCGTGCCGCTGAGCGAGCCAGCGCTGACCGTGTTCAGGGACAGCGTGACCTGACGGCCCACGACTGGGTTACCGAAGGCGTCGTAGATGTGTCCCAGCAGGGTGATGGCCTGTCCGGGCTTGGACTTGGCGTCCTGAGCCACGACCTTCCAGGAGTCGGTGGAGTTTTCGGTCGGGACGGTCGCCACATCGGTTGCCGAACCGGCCACCATCGTGATCGTCGCGGTGCCCGTCTTGGTGAAGACCACTGCCACCCCTGGAGTACCCGTGTCCAGGTCTTCCAGCGCACCCGCCGACGTCGCCGGAGCGGTGATCGTCGTGACCAGCTGGTTCTGCGAGTTCAGGAAGTACACCCCGTCACTGCCGGAGTAGGTGACCGAGGCATACGGCAGGCCGTTGCCCCCGGAATCCTTCACCGTTCCGTTCAGGATTTCCGTGGTGATGCCGGTCGAGTCGGTCAGGTCGACCGTCGCCGTCGAGCCGCTGGCCAGTGGCAGCGTGGAGGTGCCCGCCGCCGAGTTGGTGATGCTGGTGAAGGTCGCCGTGGCCGGAGTGATCGACGTCCGCCAGGCGATGGTGCCAGTTGCGGCCGTACCGACGCCGGTGACCGTGACCGAGAAACCGGAGGTGTGGTTGGCCGTAGCACTTCCACCATCGGTCACGGTGCCGCTGAACGTTCCCGAGCTGTTGATGCTGTACGTGCCCGGGCTCGGAGTGAATGCGACGCCGCTGGTGTTGGTGATGGTCGCCGCCGCACCCGCAGGTGAGATCGATTCTCCGAACTGGTCCACCACCCGTCCGGTGATGGTGGCGGTGCCACCCGCCAGCGCGGCGACATTGGTCACGTCCTTGACGGACGTTGCTGTCGCAGTGGCGTAGGTGGCGTTCAGGGCAGACAGGGTGGCTGCGTTGCTGCGCGGCGTGACTGAATACCGGTTCCCCGTTGCCTTGGCGGCGGTGGTCACGGTCAGCGTGGCGATGCCGGAGTCGTCGGTGTTGACCGCCACGTCACCATCGCTGTCGGGGGTACCGGCCGAAGTGGTCAGGTCGCCGGCCACCGTGGCGGTGGTACCACCCGAGAGCGGGAGGATCCGGAAGAACACCTTGGCGTTCGGTACCACCACTGAGCCACCGTCGACCGCCTTGACCTTGTAGGTCACCGTCGACGTTCCGGCCCGGACCGTCGCGGTACCACCACCGGTCACCGAGGGGAAGTCGACGTTGGCGGTGTCCGGGTTCTGGTAGGTAAGGGTGGCGACATTGTTGTCGGTCACCGTGGAGGTCGACTGCTGGTTCACCGACGACCCGAGCGCGGCGGTGGTGACCAGCGAGCCGGCCGCACTGGCCGCGTTGCTGGTGTTGGTGTAGGTCGTCCCGTTGTAGACCAGCCCGGTGCCTGCGCTGGCCGCCCCGCCGTTCAGGGAGTAGGTCAGAGCCAACGGCCCGATCAGGGCGTTTCCGAGTGCACCGGCCGAGGGGTAGGTGCCCGAGCCGACCACACCACGGACGTCGGTGGTGGTCAGGTCCTGCACCGTCACCGTGCTGGAGACCCGCTCGCCCTTGAGGATGTTGGACGGCGTCGAGGTCAGGGTCAGGCCCAGGTCATCGCTGGCCGTCGCGGTCGTGCCGTTCACGTCCTTGACGTTGACCGTCATGGTCGGCAGGGCGTTGTCGATCGAGTCGCCATCGAACACGGTGGAGCTGCCCGCGCTGCCCTCTTGATAGAACTTCAGGGTGTAGCTGCCCGGGTAGGTCGCGCCGATGAAGTAACGACCGGTAGCGCTGGGAGTGGCGGCCACCGTGGTGCCGGTCGAGCCGACCAGGCTGGTGACCAGGCTGGCCGGGTGCACCCAGGTGCCCGCCGACGTCGGGGTGGTGGAGGTCGCCTGGATGAACAGGTTGGCGCCGGTGGCTGCGGTCGGGCCGGTGGCCACCACCTTGAGCGGGATGGTGGTGTCGACGCCGCTGACTTGGACGCCATAGGTCGCCAGCGCATTGATGTTCACCGGCGACGTTACTGCGCTCGGGTCGAGGTCAGTGATCGTGACCGACGACGCCGACGGCGTTGCTGTCAGTGCGGCAGCGAAGGCCGACGATGCAAGCACCCCCAGCCCGGCGGTGCACAGGGCGGTCACGCCCAGCGCGGCGATGGGCACCCGCGCTTTCTTGCTGTGGAGGTTCATCAACCGAGTTCCTTCCTCATGCAACGCCTGCACAACGGCGGCGCTACGCCGAGACCCGTGACGCTGCTCCCCCCGGCAGCGCCACGAGCCGTTATCTGGCCGTGACCTGGAGAGATGGGCAGTCACCTAGCTGTTCACGGGCCGTCAGATAGCGACCCAAGGACAGAGAGTAGGGGAACGATTACTTAGAGGCATCGCATTGGGCGTGTGTGGCCGAGTCGGCGTGTATCGGTCTGCATCACCTGTCGCACTGACAACAGCGGCGCTGGCGCCTCATAGCTGGCTAGATGCTCATTGATCGCTGATTCCGGACACGGCATCGTCCGGACGGCGCAGTACGCAGCCCGATTGCGGCTGGTATCTGGTGTCGAAGCAGGGTACGTGGCGACATCGCCCTGCGTGATCAGCCCAGATCGACAGCGCTTGGCTCAACCGCTGAAGGGGCCGGCCCGCGCGAGTGAGATATCGCGTTCCGTGATCGGTCTGGACCAGGCTTCGACCGCACGGCAGCAGCGCACGCCTCGGGCCGGCTCGATTCGGGCCGGATCCGGTTCGGATCTCACCCGAACGGAGTATGCATCGGAGCCGGGCGGGGTCAGCCACAGACCGCTCGCTCGGACCGCTGGGGTCAGAGCAAGTACCGGTCGGCCAGGAATCCGTCCTCATCGACGACGACCCCGCCGGCCGCTTCCACGATGGCCCGGGCGGTGCGAGCGACCATCGGCGCCGCCCGGGACCGGCTGGCCAGAAAATCTTCGGACCCGTAGCGGCGCTCGCGCTGCGCCGGGTCCGGATCCGCCCAGCGCACCTCGTAGCTGATCAACTCCTGATCGGCCCAGGGCTGGCGGGCTGCCGCCGCCACCGGGCCGTCGGCCAGATGAACCAGCACCTCGATCGCGCCGTCAGGCCCGGCATCCGCCACGATCGCGAACGCGTCGATCACGTCCGGACCACCCATGACCTGGATGTCGCGCTGGTCGGCCCGGGAGTGCAACTCGTACAGATCCTGCTGGCTGAGCGGATCATCGGGCGCGTCATAGGCCACGGTGACGCCGGAGTAGACGTCGTCGGCCGGTCCGCCCCATTCCTGGCCCTCGACCGCGAGCTCCGCCCCAGGCAGCTCCCGGCTGACCACGCCGAGCAGCAGTTCGGGCTCCAGCCAGGTGGGCGAATGCACCACATAGTCCACCGCCCGGGCCGGGTCCGGGTGGATCAGCTGCCGCGAGCCGGCCACCCGGACCGCGCCGCCAACCCGCCGGGCCAGGCTGACCAGCAGGTGCAGGACACGGCCCTCGTCCCGCCAGGGCAGGCCGCCGGGGAAGGCATAGGCGAATCCGTCCCGGTCATCAGCGCCGGGGATCGGCGGCGCCTCGCGTTCCACCGGAGCTTCCAGGCAGTAGCAGACCGTCCACGGCATCGGCACGGCGGCGTCGACGGCGTCCTCCATCGACAGCTCGTAGGGACCGGTGAGCCGGCTGCTGCGGCCGAAGGTGACCTCGCCGGCGCCGGCCAGGTCGGAGTTGGGCAACCGGTCCCGCAGCAGAGCGGAGACGGTCCCGGCATCCACCGTGGTCGGCACCAGCAGGAGGTGCTGGCTGGCCAGCTCGGCGATGGTGATGCCGTCGCTGATCTCCGGCTCGGGCTCGGCGGCCCGGTTCCGCCGTCGCCGGGCAACCATCGCGGCCGGTCAGACCGGGGTCCGGTGGAAGGACAGGTGCGACCGGCTGGCGGTCGGGCCCCGCTGACCCTGGTAGCGGGAGCCGTAACGATCGTTGCCGTAGGCGAATTCGGCCGAACTACTGAGCTGGAAGAAGCACAGCTGGCCGATCTTCATGCCGGGCCAGATCTTGATCGGCAGGGTGGCCACGTTGGAGAGCTCCAGGGTGACGTGGCCGGAGAAACCCGGGTCGATGAAGCCTGCGGTGGAGTGGGTGAGCAGGCCGAGCCGGCCCAGGCTGGACTTGCCCTCCAGCCGGGCGGCGAGGTCGTCGGGCAGGGTGACCACCTCGTAGGTGGAGGCGAGCACGAACTCGCCCGGGTGCAGCACGAACGCGTCGTCTTCGACCTCGACCAGGCGGGTCAGGTCAGGCTGCTCGGCGGCTGGGTCGATCACGGGGTACTTGTGATTGTCGAACAGCCGGAAGAACCGGTCGATCCGGACGTCGACGCTGGAGGGCTGCACCATCGCCTCGTCGTAGGGGTCGATGACCACGCGCCCGGAGCTGATCTCCTTGCGGATGTCTCCGTCACTCAGCAGCACACGGCCACGGTAGTACTACTCGACTCGTTCGATTCCGGCAGTCCGGGCACCTTCGGCGAATGGTTCGAGACCGAAAGCGGTGGCCGGGCCCAGCGCGCCGGTTTGCGTGGACCCCTCGGTCAGGAGGCGGGCCGCGCTCCAGGCCAGCATCCGGGCGGTGAAGTCGTAGGGGCTGGCGCCCCCGACCACGGCCCGGGCGCTCTGCTGGCCGCTGGCGTTGAGGGCCTCGGCGATCACCAGGGTCTTCTGCCCCTGGCGGGCGGTGTCATCCGGCCCCCCGCTGGAGCCCTTGAACAGCCGTCCGGTGAGCGCGTTCATCGCCGTCCGGACGGGGGCGAACGCCAATGCCGCACCGGCCGTCCGGGAGACGAGGCTGATCGCCCGGGACGCCGGGCCGAACCAGCCGAGGTAGGTGTCGACGTCGCGAACGCCGGGGAAGGCCACCGGCAGGGTGAACTGCTCGGACATCCCCACCGAGACGGCGCCCCGGCTCCGGCCGCCGACGTCGAACTGGTGGTAGCGGACGCCGGGCCGCTCGGTGTGCAGGGCGCCGTTCTGCAGGCGATAACTGTTCTCCAGCAGGACGCCGCTGAGTGAAGCCAGGGTGCCACCGCTCAGGCTGCTGCCCGGCTGGGCCCGGCCGCTGACGAAGTAGCCGATCCTGACCCCGGTGGCGTCCGGTCCGGCGTCGCGCAGGGCGAGGCAGGCCGCCAGTTGGCCGGGCACATAGTCGTAGCCCATCGCCGTCAACAAGACGATGCCCGCAGCCTCGGCCCTGGGCCCGTATTCCTCGAAAACCTTTCTGATGAAAGGGGGTTCGCCGGTGCTGTCCAGGTAGTGCGCTCGCCGGCTGATCGCGGCCTGCACGGCGGCGGCGCCCAGCTTGACGAATGGACCGGCCAGGCTGAGCAGCACGTCGCCCTCGTTCAGCAGCCCGGCGATGGACTCGGGCTCAGTGACGTCGGCGATGGCGTAGTCGAGATCGTCGTACTGGCGGGCGAGCGCGCTCAGCCTGTCCGGGCTGCGACCGGCCAGCAACGGGCGCTGGCCCTGCCCGGCCAAGGCCTTGACGGTGAGCCGGCCGGTGAAGCCGGTCGCGCCGAAGACCACGATGCGCGGTGCCATGCGGCGACCCTACCGGCGGGGTTTCATCGCCTCCCGGCGGCGCTGGCGGCGGCTCGTGCCAGTGGATCCCCCGCTACCGTGGTCCGATGGCTCCGCGGATCAGCCTCGTGCGAGGTGACATCACCGAGCAGGCCGTGGACGCCATCGTGAACGCCGCCAACCACACGTTGCTGGGCGGGGGCGGGGTGGACGGCGCGATCCACCGGCGCGGCGGCCCAGACGTTCTGGCTGCCTGTCGTGAGATCCGGGCGACCCGGTTCCCCGACGGGCTGCCGACCGGGCAAGCGGTGGCTACCACGGCGGGGCGGCTGCCGGCCCGCTGGGTGATCCACACGGTCGGGCCGACTTGGGCGAAGACCAAGGACAAGTCGGGCCTGCTGTCCGACTGTTACCGCAACAGCCTGGCGGTGGCCGGGGAACTCGGCGCCCGGTCAGTGGCGTTCCCAGCCATCTCGACCGGTGTTTACCGCTGGCCCATGGACGACGCCGCCCGGATCGCAGCAGCCGCTGTACGGGCGAGTCCAGCGGTCGTGCCGGATGTGCGCTTCGTGCTGTTCGGCGACGCCGCGTACGAGGCTTTCACCGCGGCCCTGGGCTGACGCGAGCGTCCGTTCTGAGCCGTTCCATTCGACCGGCGCGCACCGGCTATCATGGGTAGCCGTCAGACCGGAGCCGGCCACGTCTTTGCAGCTCAGAGCCAAATTCCGGGTCCTGCTGCGGTGCATACGCGGGCGTAGTTCAATGGTAGAACATCAGCTTCCCAAGCTGACAGTGCGGGTTCGATTCCCGTCGCCCGCTCTCTTGCAAATGCCCAGGTCAGCAGCCTGTTAGCCCTCACGCTTCGCCGCCCTCTGAATCGGTCGTGGCCTCTTCGTGCCCGCTACGTGCCCGATCACTCCGAGGAATCAGCGCACTCAGACGGTCGGCGATGAGCCGGTCACGGGTCGAATTGGTGTGCAGGTAGATAGAGGCCGCCCTCGTACTGGAGTGCCCCATGCGCGCCATCAGATCGGGCAGCGTCGCCCCTGACTGAGCAACCCATGTATTGCCGGTATGCCGCAGGTCATGGAAATGAAAGCCCTCGATCCCGGCCGCCGTCATCGCCCGCCGCCAGTACTTCTGAAAGTTGCTTCGCCGAAGCGGGCCACCTAGCGGCCCGGCGAAGAACAGGCCCTCACCGCCCTTCGCGGCATAAGTGTCGCGGTGACGCCGCACATCGTCCAGGAGCGCATCAGGAATGCCGACCACGCGGCGGCCAGCAGAAGTCTTGGGAGCACCGCGAACAAGTGAGCCGTTGGCCATCTCGACAACGCCATGCCGGATCTGGACGAAACCATCGTCGGCGTCCACGGCCGAGCAAGTCAGCGCCGCGAGTTCACCGAAGCGCAGCGAGCAGAAGGCGGCCATGAGCACGAGCAACCGGTAGTGCCTGGGCATGGCGTCGGCCAGAGCGTAGAGCTGGGTCACTGTGAGGACGGGCCTCTCGGCGGAACGCTCGACCGCCGCGCCCTTGATCTGGCAGGGGTTGGCTCGGATCAGCCGGTCGTCGACGGCTGTCTGCATCACGGTCCGAAGCAGCCGGTAGGCCTTGGCCACGGTGACCTCACCTAGGCCATCCCTCAACAGGCCACTACGCCAGGTCCGCACCCGCGCCGGAGTGATGTCGATCAGTCCGAGCTGGCCCAGGCCCGGTTTAATGTGCAGGCGCACCAAGCCTTCGTAGAGCTGTCGGGTCTTGGGCCTGAGTCCAGCCCGCTCGGACACCCACCGCTCAGCGAAGTTGCCGAAAAGTACCCGGCCAGCGTCCGGATCTGTCCACTCCCCCGTGCGTAGCTCCACTTCAGTTGCCGAAAGCCATCGATCAGCATCGGCTTTCCGCTCAAAGGTGTGGGGCGCTGCTCGGTCGATACCATCAGGACCCAGATAGCGAGCCTGCCAGCGCCCAGACGGCAACCGGCGAATTCTGCCGAAACGTCTTCGCCTATCAGCCATTACGAAACCCAACGCGACCGGTGAACCTGTCGCGGCTCTACGGTCCCAGAGGCGATGAACTCGATCAAGGCGGATTCGGGGATGCGGACGTGACGGCCGATGCGCACGAACCGCACCCGTCGTTCGGCGATCAGGCGGCGCGGGAATCGAGGTCCGGTTCCGAGTAGCTCACCCGCTTCGTCGACGGTGAGTAGTGGGTCGCGGTTGCTGGTGGTCATGACCGGGTTCCTTCCGTCGCTCCGCTGGGTCCTTGAATTGCTGAAACATGTTGGGCTGTGATCTGTTTGCCGTGGCGGGCGGCTTCGTAGGCGTCTTTCCACCGGCTGCGGTTGGCGACGCCGAGCAGGAGCCGGTGCTGGAGGG
>CALMAR010000168.1 GCA_937859855.1 uncultured Kineosporia sp. | reverse complement strand
CCCGCGAGCTGGCCGGCCAGCCCGGTGTGGTCTACGCCGGCGAACCGGCTTACCGGGGCTCGGTGGGCCCCACCCGGGTCACCACCATCGACGTCCGGCTGGCTGGATCGCCCGGCTCACCCACCGCCAAGCAGGTGGTGCGCGACATCCGCGAGCTGCGTCCGGGATTTCGCATCTGGACGGTGGGCGATACCTCGGAACTGGTGGACCAGCTGGACGACATTCGCCGTCATGCTCCGCTGGCGCTGGCCGTGGTGGTGCTGACCACCTTCGTGTTGCTGTTCCTGATGACTGGTTCGGTGCTGATCCCGGTCAAGGCGCTGGCCATGAACGTGGTGTCGCTGGGGGCCAGCCTGGGCGTGCTGGTCTGGGTGTTCCAGGACGAGAACCTTACCGGGCTGCTGCATTTCAGCTCCAGCGGCGGGATCGAGACGTTCATCCCGCCGCTCACCCTGGCCTTCGGCTTCGGCCTGGCCATGGACTACGAGATGTTCCTGCTCTCCCGGGTGGCCGAGTACCGCCGCCGGGGCTACTCCAACAACGCGGCGGTGGCCCTGGGGCTGCAGCGCTCGGGCCGGATCATCACCTCGGCCGCGCTGATCATCGTGGTCGTGTTCAGCGGCTTCGTGGCCGGGCAGCTCCTGGTGATCAAGGAGACCGGGGTGGCGCTCGCGGTGGCGGTCACCGTCGATGCCAGCCTCGTCCGGATGCTGCTGGTCCCGGCGACCATGACCCTGCTGGGCGAGTGGAACTGGTGGGCGCCGCCGTTCCTGCGCCGCCTGCACAACCGGTTCGGCCTGAGGGAGGAAGGCCAGGAATCGGTTCCGGTCAGTTCTTCGCGACCTCAGCGGGTTCGACCTTGACCGAATCCTCCGGCCCGGGCTGCGCTGGCGGGATCACATCCACGCCGGCCTCCTTGCGCTGCTGGGCGGTGATCGGCGCCGGCGCCGAGGTCAGCGGGTCGTAGCCGCCGCCAGACTTGGGGAACGCGATCACCTCGCGCAGCGAGTCCGCACCGGCCAGCAGCATGGCGATCCGGTCCCAGCCGAACGCGATCCCGCCGTGGGGCGGGGCGCCGTACCGGAACGCGTCCAGCAGGAAGCCGAACTTCTCCTGCGCCTCCGCGGGGCTGATCCCCATCAGCGCGAACACCCGCTCCTGCACCTCCCGGCGATGGATACGGATCGAGCCGCCGCCGATCTCGTTGCCGTTGCACACGATGTCGTAGGCGTAGGCCAGGGCATGGGCCGGGTCGCTCTCGAACCGGTCGATCCACTCTGGCTTGGGTGAGGTGAAGGCATGGTGGACGGCGGTCCAGGCGCCCGGCCCGACCGCCACATCACCGCTGGCCCGGGCCTGTGCCGACGGCTCGAACAGCGGCGCGTCGACGACCCACAGGAATTCCCAGCGGCTGGCATCGATCAGCCCGCAGCGATGCCCGACCTCCAGCCGGGTAGCGCCCAGCAGCGCCCGGGCGGCGGCCGGCTCACCGGCTGCGAAGAACACGCAGTCACCAGGCTGCGCGCCCGCGGCGCTGGCCAAGCCGGCCCGCTCGGCGTCCGACAGGTTCTTGGCCACCGGGCCCGACAGCTCGCCGTCCTCCCCGACCAGCACGTAGGCCAGTCCCCGGGCCCCCCGCGATCGGGCCCAGTCCTGCCAGCCGTCCAGGGTCCGGCGGGCCTGGCTGGCCCCGCCGGGCATCACCACCGCGCCGACGTATTCGGCCTGGAAGACCCGGAACGGAGTGGAGGCGAAGAACTTGGTCAGATCCACCAGTTCATTGCCGAACCGCAGGTCCGGCTTGTCACTGCCGAACCGGGCCAGCGCCTGCGCGTAGGTCATCCGCGGGACCGGCAGTGCGACCTCCACCCCGATCAGCTGCCAGACCGCCCGCACCACCGCCTCGGCCGCCTCGATCACGTCGTCCTGGCTGACGAAGCTCATCTCCATGTCGAGCTGGGTGAACTCGGGCTGCCGGTCGGCGCGGAAGTCCTCGTCCCGGTAGCAGCGGGCGATCTGGAAGTACTTCTCCATGCCGGCGACCATCAGCAGTTGCTTGAACAGCTGGGGGCTCTGCGGCAGCGCGTACCAGGAGCCCGGCCGCAGCCGGGCCGGCACCACGAAGTCCCGCGCCCCCTCGGGAGTGGACCGGGTCAGGGTGGGGGTCTCGATCTCGACGAAGCCCCGGTCGTAGAGGACATCGCGAGCGGCCCGGTTGATCGCACTGCGCAGCCGGATG
Source organism: uncultured Kineosporia sp. (assembly GCA_937859855.1). The sequence goes on along the minus strand of CALMAR010000168.1, from coordinate 10,692 downwards.
GCATGGGCCGGCCCGCTGCGGCGAAGGTCCAGATAGCGATACTTCAGCCGGGCCTCCTCCCCCACGTCCACGTGCTCGTCCAGCTGGAAGGGCAGCGGGGCCGAAGGATTCAGCACCTCGACCAGGTCGGCGATCACTTCGATCTCGCCCGTCGGCAGCTGGGCGTTCTCGTTGCCCGCCGGGCGTCCGGCCACCGAGCCGGTGACCTGAAGGCAGTACTCGGCGCGCAGCTCATGGGCGACCGTCTCGTCCCGGACCACCACCTGGACGATCCCACTGGCATCGCGCAGATCCAGGAAGGCCACTCCGCCGTGATCGCGGCGCCGGGCCACCCATCCGGCGAGAGTGACGACCTGACCTGCATCGGCCGCTCGCAACGAGCCGGCCTCACGCGTGCGCAGCACGGGAACCTCTTTCTGGGGCAGCGGGCCATCCTGGCCCTCGGACGGCGATAACGCAGAGTGCGTCGCGCCGTTGCCGAGTCTAGGCAGCAGCGCGACTGGTTTTCGCATCAGCGCCCGGTGCGGCTGGCCGGTCAGAGCAGGCTGAGCTGCTCGTCCGGATGGTGCCCGCCCCGCTGTTCGGGCAGGGCGCCGAGCGGGAACGACGCGCTCGGTTCACCCGGAATGCCCCGGCCGGTTTCAGTTTTCGGTGGCCGCTGCAAGCCATAACGCTCCAGCAGCGGCGCCACCCGCCGAGCCAGCTGACGCCGATAATCAGTGCTGGCGGTGGATCGGCCCTCGTAGAGCCGCCGATAACGCGGCACCAGCATGGGATGCTCCCGCTCTAGCCAGCTGAAGAACCACTCCCGGGCCCCGGGCCGCAGATGCAGCGGCACCACGGTCATCCCGTCCGCCCCAGCCGCGGCCACCATGCTCACCGCATGTTCGAGTTGCCGGGCTGAGTCGGTCAGCCAGGGCAGCACCGGAGCCAGGAACACCCCGCACGGCAGCCCGCGATCCCGGATCGCGCGGACCAGGTCGAGCCGCGAGCGCGGATCCGGCGCGCCGGGTTCCAGTGACCGGTGCAGCGCGTCGTCCCAGATCGCGATGGACACACCGAGCCCGACCGGGACGCTCCTGGCCGCTGATGCCAGCAGGGCCAGGTCGCGGCGCATCAGGGTGCCCTTGGTCAGGATGGACAACGGTGTGCCGGAGTCGGCCAGCACTTTGATCACTCCGGGCATCAGCCGATAGCGGCCCTCGGCGCGCTGGTACGGGTCGGTATTGGTGCCCATCGCCACGTGTTCGCGCTGCCAGGACGCCCGCGCCAGTTCCCGGCGCAGCACCTCGACCAGGTTCACCTTGACCACGATGTCCTGGTCGAATCCGGCCCCGGTGTCCAGCTCCAGATAGCGGTGAGTGCCGCGGGCGAAGCAGTACACGCAGGCGTGGCTGCATCCTCGAAAAGGGTTGATGGTCCATCGGAACGGCATCGGCGAGCCACCCGGAACCTTGTTCAGCGCGCTGCGGGAGATCACCTCGTGGAACCGGATGCCGGCGAAGTCCGGCGTCGTCACGGTGCGCAGATGACCGCGGATGGCGGTGTTCAGGCCGGGTAGCGGCAGCACGTCCAGATCGCGTCGCGACGGCGCTGGCCGCTGGTCATCCGCACTGCCAGCGCAGCCGCCGTCGCAGCTGCCGTCGGAGGGGTCGGCGCCGGTTTCGGCGCCGGTTTCAGCGCCGGCGTCCTGGGCTGTCTCACCCGGGTCTGCGGTGCCGTTCTGGTCGTTCAGGGCCTCGATCAGTTGGCCGTCCCAGCGCATCCTTCCATCGAACAGGTGTTCGACCCAAAGAGCAAGCTCTTCGGTCGCGCGTCACAGCCCCTGCAGATACGGATTGGTCGCCCGCTCGCGGCCAATCGTGGTCGCTTCGCCGTGCCCCGGCAGCACCAGCAGGCCATCGGGCAGCGGCAGCACCTTCTCGCGCAACGTCCGGGTCATTGCCGCAGTGGATCCTCCGAGCAGGTCGGTGCGCCCGATCGAACCCGCGAACAGCACGTCTCCGCTGATCAGCGTGCCGGTCAGGCTGCGATCCGGGGCGAGACCAGCTGGTACCGAGGGCAGGCCGAACATCACCGATCCCTCGGTGTGGCCCGGGGCATGGATCACGTCGATCTCGAGGCCGGCCACACAGAGCCGCTCACGATCCGTGAGCTCGACGACGTCCTCCGGCTCCTTCCAGCCGCTCGCGCCGAACTGCTGCTCGAACATGGCCTTCAGCTGCGGGCCCAGCGTGGACATCGGATCGGCCAGCCGGTAGCGGTCGGCCGGGTGCAGGCGCACCGCCACGCCGTGGGCGCCGCAGACCGGGGTCACCGAGAAGACGTGGTCCACGTGGCCGTGGGTGGCCAGTACCGCGGACGGCTTGAGCCGATGCCTTCCCAGCAGCTCCGCCAGCTCGTCCAGCACCCCGACCCCCGGGTCGATGACCAGGCATTCCTCTCCTTCGTCCGGGGCGACCAGGTAGCAGTTGGTGCCGAACGCCGCAGCCGGGAACCCGATCACCAGCATCCGCCGAGACTAGGGGCCTGTGCGGTGGACGCGTGCGGCGGGGTTACCCTTCGCGGCGTCCTAGACTGACCGGGCACGGCGCGGCCATCGCCGGTGATCGCCGTCTGCAGATCTGAACAGACGTGAACACGTGATCAGCCGATCGACGTGCTGGGACTTGCAGGAGGGGTACGGGGTGTCGCCGAACGCACGCGAGCGGGCCTACGAGAAGCGCCGGTACGAGGAGTGGCAGGCCAAGCTGGCCCAGCGCAAGGCCGCCCGGCGCCGGGCGCGGTTTATCACCATCAGCATCGCGGCCGCCGTCGCCGTGGTCGTGGTCATCGGTGGCAGCTTCTTGCTCTTCACGCAGAACGACGACAGCAGCAACACCGCTGCCTCATCCGCGCCGAGCACATCCCCCAACGCGGCCGCCAGCCCCTCGGCCAGCGCGGCCGCCATCACCAACAAGGCCTGCCCGGTGCCCACGGTGAAGCCTCCGGTCACTCCGGTCTCGATCAAGACGATCCCGCCCAAGACGCTGGCTGGCGGCAAGACCTGGACGATGGACCTGGCCACCAGTTGCGGGGTCATCGACTTCACCATGGACGGCGTCAAGGCCCCGCAGGCCGTCTCGGCGATGATCGCGCTGTCCCAGGCCAAGTTCTTCGACGGCGCTCCCTGCCACCGGCTCACCGTGCAGGGCATCTTCGTGCTGCAGTGCGGCGATCCGACTGGAACCGGCTCCGGCGGCCCAGGATTCGAGTACGGGCCGGTGGAGAACGCTCCGAAGGACAACAGCTACCCGGCCGGCACCGTGGCCATGGCCCGGCGCAAGGACGATGGCAACAGCATGAGCAGCCAGTTCTTCCTGGTCTACAAGGACTCTCCGATTCCGTCCGACACTGCCGGTGGGTACAGCGTGATCGGAAGGATCACCAAGGGGCTGGATGTGCTGGACAAGGTGGCCAAGGGCGGCCTCGATCCGAATGACACGACCCAGACCGGGCCGGCCGAGAAGATCTCGATCGTGTCTACGAAGGTGACGGCAGGTAAGGGATGACCTGTCGCGAAGCAGAAGGCGTGAGTCCGTGAACGAGCAGGGCGAACCAACCATCGGGGCCGATCCCAGTACGCCCGGCCAAGGACGAGCCGTGACGGCGGCGGACCAGTGGGGACGCGCCGACGCCGATGGAACGGTGTGGGTCAAGACAGCTGACGGCGAGCGCATCGTGGGGCAGTACCCCGGCGTGACCCAGCCACAGGCGCTGGCCTACTTCGCCCGCAAGTACGAGGAGCTCGCGGCCCAGGTGAACCTGTTGGAGCAGCGGCTGAAGGCCGGGCAGGTGTCGCCCCCGGACGCCGCCGCGACCATCGCCCGGCTCCGGCCCGCGATCGAGAACGCCAATGCCGTCGGCGATCTGGCTGGGCTGCTCCAACAGCTGAACACACTGGCGCCGCTGGCCGCTGAGCAGCGTGAACAGGCCCAGCAGGCCCGGCGGGAGGCGCGGGATGCGGCGATCGCCAGCCGGGAGGCCATCGTCGCCGAAGCCGAGCAGCTGAGTTCGCCCGCCGCCGAGCGGATCCCGTGGAAGACGTCCGGGGACCGGCTGCGCACGCTGTTCGACGAATGGCGCAAACTGCAGCGCGACTCCCGGCTGGACAAGTCGGCCGAGGACGAGCTGTGGCGCCGGTTCAGCCATGCCCGTACCACCTTCGACCGCAAGCGCCGGCACCACTTCGGCGCGCTGGACGAGCAGCGCTCGGCCGCCCGGCAGGAGAAGGAGAAGCTGGTGGCGGAGGCCGAAAGACTGGCCAGCTCCACCGACTGGTCCGCCACCACCACCGCTTTCCGCGATCTGATGGCGCTGTGGAAGCAGGCCGGGCGGGCCTCTCACCGCGACGACGATGCGCTGTGGTCGAAGTTCCATGTCGCACAGGAGTCGTTCTTCGCCGCCAAACAGCAGGCCAACACGAAGCAGGACGCCGAGTTCGCCGGGAACGCGCAGGCCAAGGAGGCACTGCTGAAGCAGGCCGAGGCGCTGCTGCCGGTTCGGGATCTGTCCGCCGCCAAGGCCGCTCTTCGGGACCTGCAGTCTCGCTGGGACGCGATCGGCAAGGTACCCCGGGCCGACATAGCCCGGCTCGATGGCCGGTTGCGCAAGGTGGAGCAAGCGGTACGGGACGCCGAGCAGGACCGGTGGAAGAAGGCCAATCCGCAGGCCAGGGCCCGCGCCGCTGATCTGGTCGGCCAGCTGGAGGACACCATCGCTGGGCTGGAATCCACCTTGGCCAAGGCTTCGGCCTCCGGTGATGCCCGGCGGATCCAGGAGACCGAGCAGGCGCTGGCCGCCCGGCGCGAGTGGCTGGTTCAGGCTGAGCGGGCGCTGCGCGAATTCGCTGGCTGAGGTTGGTATTCCGGTGGCCCGTGGCCGGCTGAGCACTGACCGGCTGGTCTGACTGTCCACAGGGTGTACGACGGCCCGGCTATCCACAGATTTGGCTGGGCCATCCCGTTCAGCTGATCGAACGGCCACCGTGTGCGGGTGATGACTCCTAACCCGCCGGCCACGCTGCCCGCAGCCGCAGTTCGGCCCGACCAGCCGTTCCGGTCCCGCGCCGGAGTGGCCCGCACCGACCGTCTGCTCGGCGAGGGCCTGATCCGTAGTGTGCTGGCCGACGTGTTCGTTGCCCGCGACGTTCCCGTCTCGCTGCGGCTGCGGGCCGAGGCAGCCGCGTTAATGATTCCCCCGCACCGGCGGCGTGAACAGTCCTGGGTGGTCGGGTTCGAGTCAGCGGCCTGGGTGTACACCGGATGGCGCCTGCCACTGCGCCGGCCGGGTTCAGGCACCGAACCCGGTCAGGCCGCCGAACCTGGCCAGGCGCCCGGGTCGTCAGGTCCTCGCCTGGATGTGCTGATCCCCTCCGGCGCCAATCGGCCGCTCGATCCGTGGATCAGGGCCCGGCAGGCCCGGCTGGACGCGATCGAGGTTGTGGTGCTGCATGGGCTGGCGATCACCGATCCGATCCGCACTGCGGCCGACATCGCCCGCGAGCTCCCTCCCGGCCCAGCCTCTCAGCTACTGGGCCAGCTGGGCGAGCTGGCCCAGGTCACCCCGGCTCAGGTGTTGTACCGGCTCGGCCAGATGCGCTACGCCCGGGGAGCGGCCAGGGCCCGCGCGATCATCAGGGCTTGGCAGCAGTCCTGATGGCGTTTCACGGATCTGCTCCGACCTCGTCACCACGGGGTTCACTGGAAGGCGCTGCCCCGCCCGGTCCCGGTCCCAGCGACAGGCCGGACCGGCCGGTTCAGAGGTCAGCCCGGCGTCCTGTGGTGCGGTAGGCGTCATAGACGCCGTCCACCTTCCGTACCGCCTGCAACACGTGATCCAGGTGCGCCGGGTCGCCCATCTCGAAGGTGAACCGGGAGATCGCCATCCGTTCGCGCGAGGTGTTCACATTGGCAGCCAGGATGTTCACGTGGTGATCCGACAGCACCCGGGTCACGTCGGACAGCAACCGGTTCCGGTCCAGCGCCTCCACCTGGATCTGCACCAGGAACACACTGCCCTGGGTCGGAGCCCACTCCACGTCCACCATCCGGTTGGGCTCCTCGCGCAACCCGATCACGTTGTTGCAGTCCTCGCGGTGGACCGAGACGCCACTGCCCCGGGTGACGAATCCGATGATCGGGTCACCCGGAACCGGAGTACAGCAGCGAGCAAGCTTGACCCAGACGTCGTCGGCCCCGCGGACGACCACCCCAGGGTCACTGGTGCGCGGGCGCTTGGGCCGGGTTGGGGTCAGCGCCTCCGCCAGATCCTCCTCGACGCCCTGCTCGCCACCGGCGAACTCCATCAGCCGCTGGACGACGTTGGCGGCCGAGACGTGACCTTCGCCGACCGCGGCGTAGAGGCCGGAGACATCCAGGTACCGCATCTCGGTGGCCAGGCCGATCAGGGACTCGTGCGACATCAGACGCTGCATCGGCAGGTGCTGCTTGCGCATCACCTTGGCGATCGCCTCCTTACCGGACTCGATCGCCTCCTCCCGGCGCTCCTTGGAGAACCACTGACGGATCTTGTTCCGGGCCCGGGCGCTGCGCACGAAGGTGAGCCAGTCCTGGCTGGGGCCGGCCGCCTCGGTCTTGGAGGTGAAGATTTCCACCACGTCGCCGTTGTCCAGCGCACTCTCCAGCGGCACCAGCCGGCCGTTCACCCGGGCGCCCATGCAGCGGTGCCCGACCTCGGTGTGCACGGCGTAGGCGAAGTCCACCGGCGTTGCTCCGGACGGCAGTGGCACCACGTCGCCCTTGGGCGTGAAGACGTACACCTCCTGGGCGTTGATCTCGAACCGGAGCGAGTCGAGAAACTCCCCCGGGTCCGCCGTCTCCCGCTGCCAATCCAGCAGTTGCCGCAACCAGGTCATGTCGTTGGCGTTCTGGCCGCCGCCGTCAGCGCTGGTGCTGTCCTCCTTGTACTTCCAGTGCGCGGCGACGCCGTACTCGGCCCGGCGATGCATCTGATACGTCCGGATCTGGATCTCGACCGGCTTGCCCTCAGGACCGATCACCGTGGTGTGCAGCGACTGGTACATGTTGAACTTGGGCATCGCGATGTAGTCCTTGAACCGGCCCGGCACCGGGTTCCAGCGCGCGTGCAGAGCGCCCAGGACGGCGTAGCAGTCGCGCAACGACTCGACCAGGACCCGAACTCCGACCAGGTCGTAGATGTCGGCGAAGTCGCGGCCGCGCACGATCATCTTCTGGTAAACGGAGTAGTAGTGCTTGGGCCGGCCCGACACGTCGGCTTTGATCTTCGCTGCTCGCAGGTCGGCCCAGACCTGTTCGCGCACCTGGGCCAGGTAGTCCTCCCGGGCCGGAGCGCGTTCGGCCACCAGCCGGACGATCTCGTCGAACACTTTGGGATAGAGGGTGGCGAAGGACAGGTCCTCCAGCTCCCACTTGATCGTGTTCATACCCAGCCGGTGGGCCAGCGGAGCGTAGATCTCCAGTGTTTCCTTGGCCTTCTTCTCGGCCTTGTGCGCCGGTACGTAGCGCCAGGTCCGGGCATTGTGCAGGCGGTCGGCCAGCTTGATCACCAGCACCCGGATGTCCCTGGACATCGCGACGACCATCTTCCGGACGGTCTCGGCCTGAGCGGCATCGCCGAACTTGACCTTGTCCAGCTTGGTGACGCCGTCGACCAGGTTGGCGACCTCGTCGCCGAAGTCAGCGCGTACCAGGTCCAGGGTGTAGGCGGTGTCCTCGACAGTGTCGTGCAGCAACGCGGCGGCCAGGGTCGGTGGGGTCATACCCAGCTCGGCCAGGATGGTGGCCACCGCGACCGGATGGGTGATGTAGGGGTCGCCGCTCTTACGTTTCTGCCCCGAGTGCGCCAGCGACGCCTTGTCGAACGCCTTCTCCACCACCGCCAGGTCAGCCTTGGGGTGCGATTGCCGGACCGTGCGCAGCAGTGGCTCCAGCAGCGGCGACACTTGCGTCGATCGGCCCGCTCCGAACCGCGCGATCCGCGAAAGCACCCGGCTGGCCGATGGCAGCACTGGTTCCGAACTCGGCGTGGACCGGGTCCGATGGTGGTCACGCGACGGTGCCGGGGCTGGGGCCACTGGTGCGGAGGCAGCGGAAGCGGACGCCGAAGATGGACCGTCATCGGAGCCGGACCAACCGGGCGGAACCGCCTGCGACGGCTGAGCCGGTACTGCAGGGGAAGTCAGCGATCGGGCGGCCGCTGGCTGGGTTTGCGAGGGATGCGACGGCCCCAGACTGTTCTGGCCGGGATCAATGGGGCCGGAACTGCCGCGGGCCGCCTTTCCGGACGGCGGCTGGCCCGGATCGGGTCTGCGCGGAGCCGGTGCGGCCGGATCCAGGCTCCCCCGGGCCGGCACCACCTCAGCCTCAGGCCCGGCTTCCCCGTCCGGGTGCGCCGGATGATCGAGTTCGTCCTCGACCGCGGTCAGAGATGTGCGCGCGGGTCGAGCGGCGCTGGCGCGCTCAACGGCGTCTTCAGACACGCCCGCCTCCCGCTGTTGAATTTCAGGCCTGCGGATCTGTTGCTTTGGTCTCTTGATACTAGGGGCTTGGCTCCGCAGGCTGCCCATACCTCACCGATGTGCCGATTCACCGACGGGCTCTGCCCTTAGAGCACGGCGAGGCGCTGCTTCATTCCCGGGGTGATCATGGTCGCGGCCAGGCAGAGCGGTCAGTAGGACAGCACGGAATGCAGGGGCAGCTGTGGCAGCTGCTCTCGTCCATGCAGGAAGCCGAGCTCGATCAGGATGGACAGCCCGGCCACCTCCGCTCCCAGGCCGGTCAGCAGGCGGACCGCCGCGGCCGCGGTGCCGCCGGTCGCCAGCACGTCGTCGACCAGCAGCACGCGCTGGCCCGCCGCGATCGCGTCGGTGTGTACCTCGATCTCGGCCGCGCCATATTCCAGCTGGTAACTCGTCCCGGCCGTCGTGAACGGCAGCTTGCCCTTCTTCCGGATCGGGACGAAGCCGGCTCCCAGCACCAGAGCGACTGGGGCGGCCAGGATGAAGCCGCGGGCTTCGATACCGGCCACGACGTCGATCGGGCCGAACATGCTGTCCCCCGGCGTGGCGCCATCCAAGCTCAGCCGGCCAGCCAGAACCTCGACCGCCTCGGCCATCAGCTGCGCGTCGGCCAGCAGCGGCGTGATGTCCTTGAAGACGACCCCGGCCTGCGGGTAGTCCGGGATGTCGCGGATCCCGGCGGCTAGACGCTGCTGGACCTGGGTCTGCGCCAACCGCTGCGCGGGCGGCGGCATGGATCCGGACTCGCTCAACGCCGGCGACCGCCCGGACGGGACTTGCCCCGCTTCGGCTGCTGACGCTGAGCGCGGCCGGCCCCCTGACCATCCGCCTCTCCGGCGGATTGACCGGCGGATTGACCGGCGGCTCGGCCGGGACGGCCATTCGCCGAACCAGCACCGGGGACGCCTCGTCCGGAGCTGGCCGGAGCGTTCCACGACGGAGCGCCCGACGTGACCGGCTGAGTGACCAGCAGATCGTCGTCCCGGTCCAGCAGCGAGGATCCGCTGGCCGAATCCGGAGTGCCGTGGTCAGCCCTGGCCGCGACCTCCGCCCGGCGCCGCTCGATCTTGACGGTGTGGGCCGCTATGTCGGGCTCGTTTCTGCGCAGGTCGACCAGTAGCGGCGTGGCGATGAAGATCGACGAATAGGTGCCGGCCGCGATCCCGACGAACAGGGCGAGAGAGATGTCCTTCAAGGTGCCCGCCCCCAGCAGGAAGGACCCGATGAACAGGATGGAGCCGACCGGCAGCAGAGCCACCACGGAAGTGTTGATCGACCTGACCAGGGTCTGGTTCACCGCCATGTTGGCCGCCTCGGCGAAGCTCCGCCGGGTCGAGTGCACCACGTCCGCGGTGTTCTCCCGGACCTTGTCGAACACCACCACGGTGTCGTACAGCGAATAGCCGAGGATGGTCAGGAATCCGATCACCGACGCCGGGGTGACCTCGAAGCGCAGGATCGCGTAGACGCCGACCGTGATGATCAGGTCGTGGACCAGGGCGATCAACGCCGACGCCGCCATCTTCCAGGTCCGGAAGTACAAGGTGATCACCAGCGACACCAGGACCATGAACGCGATCAGGCCCTGCAACGCCTTCTTGGAGACGTCCTGCCCCCAGCTCGGGCCGACGAAACTGGACGTCACATCCTGGACATTGGCCCCGTACGCCTTGGCCAGGGCCTGTTTCACCTGATCGGTCTGGGTATCGCTGAGACGCTCCGTGCTGATCCGGATACCCGAAGTCCCCAGTTTGACCACATGGGGCGTCTCGCCGCCGGACACGATCGTCCCCACGGCATCTTGACCGATCTGCTGGCTGGTGTCGCTGACGTGGAGGATCTCGAACTGGGATCCGCCCTTGAACTCCAGGCCCAGATTCAGCTTGAGCACGATCAGCGCCAGCAGCGACAGGCTGACCATGATCACACCGATCGTGTACCAGGTCCGCCGCCGGCCGATGAAGTCGATCGAGCGCCGGCCTGTGTACAGGTCGTTGCCGAAGGCAGCGAAGCTGGCCATCAGGAGTCCCTCCTCGAACTGCTCCGCGACGAGCGGCCGGAGCCGGCCCCTGCCTTGCCGTCCTCGCCTGCCGCCCGGTCCGCCTCGGCCGCCCGGTCCCCCAGCCCCGGAC
>CALMAR010000167.1 GCA_937859855.1 uncultured Kineosporia sp. | reverse complement strand
GGTGAAGGAGTGGGGGCCACAGCTCGCTCGCTTCTTCGGGTTCAAGCTGATCATGACCGATCGCGATGGCGAGATTGTGCTGAGCTGCCCCCTTCTGAGTGGTCCATCGACTATGACAGTCTGGACCGAGGAAGGGACGACGAATGCCTGCGAAGAAGCACAAGCCCGAGGAGATCATCGGCAAGCTGCGTGAGGTGGAGATCATGCTGGGCCAGGGCGGGACGACCGCGGAGGCGTGCCGGCGGATCGCGGTCAGCGAGCAGACCTACTATCGGTGGCGCAAGGAGTATGGTGGCCTGAAGACGGATCAGGCTCGGCGGATGAAGGATCTGGAGAAAGAGAACTTGCGGCTGCGCCGCGCGATCTCCGATCTGACGCTGGACAAGCTGATCCTGCAGGAGGCCGCCCGGGGAAACTTCTAAGCCCCGCACGGCGTCGGCGCTGCATCGACCAGGTGAAGGACGTGCTGGATGTATCCGAGCGGCGCGTGTGCCGTGTGCTCGGACAGCACCGGTCGACGCAGCGCAAGGTGCCGTGTGGGGCAGATGACGAGCAGACGCTCACCGATGATGTCGTCGCGCTGGCCAGGCAGTACGGGCGCTACGGCTACCGTCGGGTGACCGCGCTGCTGCATGCGGCGGGCTGGTCGGTGAACCACAAACGGGTCGAGCGGATCGGGCGTCGCGAGGGGCTGAAGGTGCCGCAGCGCCAGCCGAAACGTGGCCGGCTGTGGCTCAATGACGGCTCCTGCGTCCGGCTCCGGCCAGAGTATCCGGGGCACGTCTGGGCCTACGACTTCGTCGAGGAGCGCACCCACGACGGGCGCAAGTTCCGCATCCTGACCATTATCGACGAGGCCAGCCGCGAGTGCCTGGCACTGATCGTGTCACGCCAACTCCGCCACGAAGACGTGCTGGCAGCGTTGGCCGACTTGTTCATTGAACGGGGTCCGCCAGCGCACATCAGGTCGGACAACGGCAGCGAGTTCATCGCCACCGCCGTCCAGACCTGGCTCGGGCAGATCGGCGTGAAGACGCTCTACATTGCGCCGGGCTCACCATGGGAGAACGGCTACAACGAGAGCTTCAACGGCTCGCTTCGCGACGAGCTGCTCAACGGCGAGATCTTCTACAGCCTCGCCGAGGCCAGGGTGCTGATCGAGGCGTGGCGGCGTCACTACAACACTGTCCGGCCGCACAGCAGCCTGGGCTACCGCCCGCCGGCCCCAGAAGCGGCGACACCGCCATTGCCGGCCTCCGGTTCCGCTTCGCTCCACCTCCAGCCGGCAATGGCGGCGGAGACGACAATGCACTAACTAACAACCCGGACCACCCGGTGGGGGCTGCTCAAACCGGCGCTGCCTACCAA
>CALMAR010000166.1 GCA_937859855.1 uncultured Kineosporia sp. | reverse complement strand
CGGTGAAGGCACTTTCCACCACCGCCGCGGCGGTGGTGGAAAGTGCCTTCACCGCTCCGCATGTCACCACCTGGGTCACGGTGGACGTGACCCGGAGCCTGCGCCTGCTGCGGCGCCTGCGCCGGGATTCGCGCCGGGATGCCCGCCGGGATGCCCGCGACAGCCAGGCGATCACGCCGCTACTGCTGATCCTCCGGGCGCTGCTGCTGGCCGTCCGGCGTCACCCCGGAATCAACGCCAGCTGGGACGAGCAGGCCGGTGACATCGTCACCAAGCACTATGTGAACGCCGGGATCGCGGCCGCGACCGAGCGCGGCCTGCTGGTGCCGGTGATCCGCGACGCCGATCGGCGGCCTCTGGCCGATCTGGCCGCCGAACTGGACCGGGTCGTGTCGGCTGCCCGGGATGGGTCGGTCACCCCGCGCGACTTGCAGGGCGGCACGATCTCGATCACCAACGTCGGAGTGTTCGGCGTGGATGGAGGCACGCCGATCCTGCCGCCCGGCCAGGCCGCGATCCTCGGCGTCGGCCAGATCGTGAAGCGGCCCTGGGTGCACCGTGACCGCCTCAAGGTCCGGGATGTGCTCCAGCTGACCTTGAGCTTCGATCACCGGCTGATCGACGGCGATCTGGGCAGCCGGTTCCTGGCTGACGTGGCCAGGCTGCTGGAACACCCGGGGCTGGCCCTGCTCTGGAGCTGAGGGGACGCGCACGGCCGGAGCTCAGGGAATCGCCATCTGCTGGAAGGCGATTCGCTCCTTCCACTTCTTGACCCCGGTCTCGTAGATCACACCGATCGATCGGTCGCTGAGCTGGACCAGGTCGGAGTACGACGCCGGGCGGCTGGCCGCCTCGACCCGGAAACCCTTGCTCCAGCTGCGGCCGCCGTTGCGGCTGACGAAGATGGACATGTCCCGGCGCAGGTTCCGCCGGGTGTCCGACGGTGCCGAGAACAACAGCTGGCCGTGGTGGGATCCCTGCGGTACCAGCGTGCTTCCCTGTACCGAGACGATGTTCAGCGGCAGCCGTCGGAAGGGGCCGTCCAGGCTCTGGCCGCCGTCCGACGAGAGGGCGTACTGCCGGGCCGTTCCGGCTGGGGCCAGATCGCGGCGCAGCCGGAACGAGATGAACAGCTTGCCGCTGGGCAGTTCGGCCAGTGTGCCCTCCATCAGGTCGTTGTCACCGGTGGTGTCCTGCTGGTCGAAGCCGGTGTGCCAGCTGGCGCCGTGGTCGTCGCTGTAGATGCCGTAGGCGCCGTACAGTCCGCTGCTGGTCTTGTAGCCCAGGGGAACGATCAGCCGCCCGGGGTGGGTGACGGTCAGCTGGATGGCGTGACCGGGGCCGGTCAGGCCGCCCTTGTAGTGACCCAGCGGCCGGACCGGGCCGGACAGCAGCGACGAGAAACCCAGCCCGTCATCGGTGCTCGTCTGCAGGTACAGGCCCTTGTGGCTGGACGACCCCCGGGGGGCCACTACCGAGAACAGCAGAACCGTGCCGGTGGACTGATCCACGATCGGGACCGGATTGGACACCCGGTTCGAGCCGTCGTTACCGATCACCCGGTACCGGCTCCAGCTGCAACCGCCATTGGTGGACCGGGCGTAGACAACGTCGAAGTTACCCATATCGCCCAGTTCGCGATCCCGGCGCTCAGCGAAGGCCAGCAGCGTGCCGGTTCTCGTCTTCACCACCGCCGGCACCCGGAACCAGGTGTGCTGCTTGGGTGAGGCGCGGAACGGGGTGGAGGCGCAGCCCCGGCTGGGCGCCGGAGCCGCCGCCGCCGTGGCTGGCCCGCAGCAGAGGCTGACGGCGGCTGTGACCAGCACGAGGCCGAGCAGATTCCGGCGCGCACGCATCATTGGTTCCCTGTCGGCCGGTGCCGATCAGGGATGAACGATTTTCAGTACTGGACCGCCGGAACGGCGGTCAGCTGCCTGATCGAGGCAGCGTCCATCGGACGGCTGAGCAGGAAGCCCTGGCCGTAGGGGCAGCCCAGGTTCAGCAGCGACGTCACCTGCTCGGGGTGCTCGATCCCTTCGGCGACGCAGGTGAGTCCCAGCGTGGTCACCATGTGTACCAGGGTGCCCAGCAACCGGGCAGCACCAGGATCGGATTCAATCCCGGCCACGTAGCTCCGGTCGATCTTGACGATGTCGATCGGGAACCGGTGCAGATAGCGCAGCGACGCGTACCCGGTGCCGAAGTCGTCGATGGCGACCCGGACTCCGCGCTGCCGGAGGCGGGTCAGAGCCGCCGCGATGTCGCTCTCTTCGGCCAGCACCGTCTCGGTCACCTCGACCACCATCTGGCTGGGGCGGATGCCGTACTGGTCCAGGGCCGCCGCGATCGTGTCCAGGAAGGCGGGGTCCAGCAGCTGCAACGGCGAGACGTTCACCGATAGATAGTCGTCATCGGTGCGCTGCCACTGATGGAACTCGCGGCAGGCCTGTCGCAGCACCAGCTCGCCCAGCGGCGCGATCAGGTTGGACCGCTCCGCGACTCCGATGAAGGTGCATGGCGGCACCGAGCCCAGCGGGCCGTCGTCCCAGCGGGCCAGCGCTTCGGCTCCCACGATCCGCTTCGCGGTCAGGTCATAGATCGGCTGATACACCACGCTGATCGAACCCATCTCGATCGCCCGGGCCAGCTCCAGGCGCAGGTTCATCTCCTCGTCGAAGTGGTCCCACATCGGGGTCTCGAACACCGCATAGGTGTTCTTTCCCTGTTCCTTGGCCGCGTAGAGCGCCAGGTCGACCTGTTTCAGCAGGTCTTCCGCGGTGACGTCGCTGCGACTGGGAAGTGCTGCAGTGTAAGCGATTCCAATGCTGGCTGAAGCGGTTATGGAGCGGTTCCCGCTGGGGAACGGATGGGCCAGGCTGTCCAGGATCCGCTTGGCCTGGTCCTGGTAGCGGTGGCCGTCCTCGATGATCACGGCAAACTCGTCGCCGCCGAGCCGGGCGATCGTGTTCTCGGTGCGCAGACAGGCCCGCAGCCGCTCGGCCACGCCGCGCAACAGAGCATCACCGGCGTCGTGGCCGAGACTGTCATTGATCAGCTTGAAGTCGTCCAGGTCCAGGTACATCACCACCAGTTCGCTGCCACCCCGGGCTCGCAGGGCCAGGGCGTGCTCCAGCCGGTCCATGAACAGGGCCCGGTTGGCCAGTTCGGTGAGCCCGTCGTGGAAGGCCTGGTAACGCAACTCGTCGGTGAGCGAACGATTGTGCGCCAGGATGATGAACTGCCGGGTCAGCACCAGGATCAGCAGGGACAGGACGGCGACGACCTGCAGCAGATCCAGCTGAAAACCGCGTAGCACCTCGACCGTGGCGGTGACGACCGCAGCGCCGAAAGGAACATAGGGCAGGAAGAGCTGCCAGCCCCGCTGAGCGTGATCACTGTTGAGGGTCAACGGGTTCCCGGCGCTGCGCCAGCCGGCCGCGGTCAAAGCGGCGAACCCCACGATCCATCCGGCGTCCGACAGCTGCCCGGAGGAGTAACTGCCATTGGCGGTAGTGGTGGCGAAAAGCGTGTCGGACAAGGTCATTCCGAGCATGCCCAAGATCAGCAGGGCCATCACCCAGCGCCCGCCCGGCCGGGTACGAGTGGCCAGCAGGAAGATCATGACGCCGAGCAGCACGTCGCCGCACGGGTAGGCCATCGACACCGCGAAGGCCAAAGTCGAATCCGCACCCGCCCGGTAGACATCGTGCAGGCTGATCACCCACGAGATCGACAACAGCGAGATCGCCACCACGCAGCCATCCATCACCGAGGCCAGCCGGGCGCCCAGGGCGGATCGTCCGGCCAGCAGGAACATGCCCGCCGCCCCGGCGGCCGGGAACACCAGGAATCCGTAGTCGGCCGGAGACGGGAACAACACGTCGGCCTTGACCACGAGTTCGTTCCACGACCAGTAGGTGTTGCCCAGGGCCCAGCCGTAACTGCCGGTGGCCAGGAGAGCCCAGCCGCTGCGGGAACGACCGGCCGCCCGGACTGCGGCGAATGTCGCCGTGGTCCCGGCCGCGTAGGCCGCTCCAGTGCTGGACAGCAACGCGTACACAGCCGCGGTCTGGCCCGACAGCACCAGCAACGGGACGCCGGTGAGCAGGCAGGCGAGAGTGGCCAGCGGAGCCGCCAGCACGGGCACGCGGCCAGCCGCCCCCTTCACCCCATTCACCACAGGCGTACATCGGCTGGGTGGACGATGCACTTGAGTGCGGTTGATCTGCTTCGCCCGCCCGGCCCGGGCCGAATTCCTCCGCTCGCCCGGGGCCGCAGGCGGGGGCCGAGCTGGAAGGATCAAGCCGCCGGGGTGCGATGCCGAAACGGGAAGGTGCCAGCAGTGAGCGCGACCCGGCCGCGGCCAGTTCCGCCCCGGCGGGCGTGGTGCCTGGCCACACTGGGCTGGTCGTTGATCTTCTCGGGCGCCGTGTTCGCTGGCCGGATGGCCGTGATTCCTGGTACTTGGGTCAGCCTGTTCTGGCCGGCCGCCGGCGTCGCGGTGGTCTGGTTCACCCTGCACCGCCGCTCGCCGTTGCTCTGGCTGGACGTGCTGGCCCTGGCCGGGATCACCGTGGCGGTGAATGGGCTGGGCCGCG
Organism: uncultured Kineosporia sp.; assembly: GCA_937859855.1. The sequence goes on along the minus strand of CALMAR010000166.1, from coordinate 471 downwards.
CGCCGATGCTCCTGGGAGGCGGCTTCGCGATCACCAACCTGGTGCAGACCGTGGTCACGGTCGCGCTGTTCAGCCGCGGGTGCCCGCAACTGTGGCTGAACGGGGGACGGCAGCCGTTCGCCCGGGTCTCGCAGTTCTGGTGGCTGGGCGCCGCCGCCGCCGCCGGAAGCGGAGCCGGGGCGGTTCTGGGATCAGCCACCGTCTGGCTGTTCGGTTCCGGAGTCTGGGATCCGCTGCTCGCCCTGGTCTGGCTGACCCGCGACACAGCCGGCATCGTGCTGGCCGGAGTGGTCGCGCTGCAGCTCGAGTATCTGTGGGCCGCAGATCTTTCCGCTCATGCACCGAAGCGGCCGCCATGGGTGGGCCGGTGGGCCGCGGCCAAGCAGTGGGTGCGGCGCCGGGCCGGCCGGCACAGCTGGGAGGCGGTGGCCCTCTGGCTGACCAGCGCGGCGTCGTACGTGGCGGTCTTCC
>CALMAR010000165.1 GCA_937859855.1 uncultured Kineosporia sp. | reverse complement strand
TGCAAAGAGTTGCAAGATCAACGCCGAGGAGAGGGCTGATCAAGCAAGAAGTTACAAGATCAGCGTGGAGGAGGGTGCTGGGGGTGGCCGGCGAATTGCTGGTCACGGCGTCCGTGCTGGTGCTGCTGCTGACCGTCTGGCTGCTGTGGTGGACCGGATTCGCCGCGCAGGGCGCGGCCCAGGATCAGATCACCGCCCTGCAGCAGCAGTGGCACGGAGCTGGCCAGCCGGAGGAGTCCGCCCCGCCAGCCGGTGCCGCGTCGTCCAGCCGGACCGGTGCCTTCGTGCCGGAGGCGGTGCCGGATGTCCGGGAACCAGCCAGCGGCCGAGCCTTTGCGGTGCTGCGGATTCCGCGCTTCGGCCGGAGCTGGCAGCGGCCGGTGCTGCAGGGCACCAGCATCGCCGATCTGCGCCGGGGGGTCGGGCACTACATCGGCACCGCCATGCCCGGGGTGGCCGGCAACCTGGCCATCGCCGGGCATCGGACCACCTGGGGGCATCCGTTCGGCGACATCCAGCGGCTACGGCGGGGCGACCCGATCATCGTGGAGACCGGCGCGGGCTGGTTCATCTACCGGGTCACCGGGCACCAGGTGATCAGGCCAGATCAGCGATCGGTGATCGCGGCGGTCCCTGGCCGGCCCGGTCAGCGACCGAGCCAGACCCAGCTGACTCTGACCAGCTGTCACCCGAAATACTCTGCGCGGCAACGGTTCGTCGTGCATGCCGAACTGGAGACGTCGCGAGCGCGCAGCGCCGGGCCGCCCCCCGGGCTGGGAGCCTGATGTACGCCTGGATCTGGCGGCATCTGCCCGGGCCGTGGCCGGTCAAGCTGGCCGCCGCGACGGCGCTGCTGGCCCTGGTGGTAGCTGCGTGCTTCGGCTGGGGCTTTCCCCTGGTCGCCGACCGATGGCTGGCGCCCAGCCCGATCTGGTGACCGGTCAGCCGGTCTCGCGGGCTGAGACTCAGCGCGCCACAACGATATTGACCAGACGGGGCGCCTTGACAATGATCCGCTGAACCGATCCGTCGCCGATCACCCGCTGCACCGCAACCGATCGCAGTGCCTGCTCGCGCAGTTCGTCCTCGCCGATCGACGACGACACCTCCAGCCGGTCCCGTACCTTGCCCATCACCTGCACCACGCAGGTGACCACGTCCCGGGCCACCAGCGCCGGGTCGACGTAGGGCCACGACTGGTCGGCCACCGAGGGGCCGTGTCCCAGCCGCTGCCAGGCGTCCTCGGCGGTGAACGGGGCGAAGCAGGACAGCACCACCGCCAGTGCCTCGGCCCCCTCGCGCACGGCCGGATCACCGGCGCCAGGTCCACCGTCGATCGCCCGCTGCAGCAATGTGGTCAGTTCCATCAGCCGGGCTACGGCGACGTTCTGCCGAACCGCTTCCAGCTTGGTGGTGATCTCGTCCAGCAGCCGGTGCACACCCTGCCGGACGGCATGATCGCCCTGCTCCGGATCGGACCCCAGCGACGTCTCCGGCACCTCCGACGCCAGCCGCCGCACCCGGCTCAGCCACTTCAGGGCTCCGGCCGGGGAGACGTCGGCCCAGTCGATGTCATCCTCAGGTGGACCAGCGAAGATCATGGTGACCCGGACGGCGTCCGGCCCGTACAGGGCGATCTGCTCCTGCAGGTTGACCAGGTTGCCCAGGGTCTTGCTCATCGCCTTGCCATCCATGATCACCTGGCCCTGGTTGGTCAGCCGGGTGAACGGCTCGACGAAGTCCAGCAGACCCATGTCGTGGAAGACCTTGGTGATGAAGCGGGCGTACATCAGATGCAGAGTGGCGTGCTCCTTACCGCCGATGTAGTGGTCGACCGGCAGCCAGCGCTTGATCCCGTCGGGATTGAACGGGCCACCGCTGTAATCAGGGTCCGGATAACGCAGGAAGTACCAGGCCGAGTCCACGAACGTGTCCATCGTGTCGGTGTCCCGCTTGGCCGGGCCGCCGCAGGATGGGCAATCGACGTTGACCCAGTCCGTGGCTGTGCCCAGCGGTGACTCGTCACCGTCCGGCTTCAGTGAGAATCCGGTCTCCGGCAGCCGGACCGGCAGCTGGTCGTCCGGCACGCCCACCTCGCCGCAGGCCGGGCAATGGATGATCGGGATCGGCGTCCCCCAGTACCGCTGCCGGGACAGCAGCCAGTCCCGCAGCCGGTAGGTGATCGCGGCCTGGCCCTGCGCACGCCGTTCCAGATGGGCGATGATCTCCTGCACCGCATCGGCCGAATCCATGCCGCTGTACGGGCCGGAGTTCACCAGCGTGCCCCGTCCGGCGGTAGCCGCCCCGGTCTGCTCCGGATTCGCCTCGCCGGTGTCGATCACGGTGCGTACCGGCAGACCCAGGGCCCGGGCGAAGTCCAGGTCGCGCTGATCATGGGCCGGGACCGCCATCAGCGCGCCGGTGCCGTAATCGGCCAGCACGTAATCGGAGGCGTAGACCGGCAGGCGCTCGCCGTTGACCGGGTTCACCGCGTACCGGCCCAGGAACACCCCGGTCTTGGGCCGGTCGGTGGCCAGCCGCTCGATCTCCGAGGTGGTGCCCAGCGCGGCGACGTAATCGGCCAGCGCAGAACGGTTCTCGTCGGTGACCAGCTCACCGGCCAGGCCTGCGTCGGCTGCGACCACGAAGAAGGTGGCTCCGAACAGGGTGTCCGGGCGGGTGGTGAACACCCGGACCGGTTCGGCCTGGCCCTCGATCGCGAAGTCGATGTAGGCGCCGGTGGAGCGGCCGATCCAGTTCCGCTGCATGGTCAGGATGTCGTCCGGCCAGTGGCCCTCCAGCTGGGCCATGTCGTCCAGCAGCCGCTGGGCGTAATCGGTGATCCGGAAGAACCACTGGGTCAGGGTGCGCCGCTGGACGGCCGAACCGCAGCGCTCGCAGTGGCCCTGGATCACCTGCTCGTTGGCCAGCACGGTGTGGTCGACCGGGCACCAGTTCACCGCCGAGGCCTTGCGATAGGCCAGCCCGCGCTCGAACATCCGCAGGAAAATCCACTGGTTCCAGCGGTAGTACTGCGGATCAGACGTATGCAGCCGGGTGCGCCAGTCGAAGGAGACACCCAGCCGTTTGAAGGACGCCGCCTGGACGTCGATGTTGGCGTAGGTCCAGGTGCTGGGGTGCATGTCCCGCTTGATAGCGGCGTTCTCGGCGGGCAGGCCGAAGGAGTCCCAGCCGATCGGGTTCAGCGTGTTGAAGCCGCGCAGCCGGTCGAACCGGGCGATCACGTCGCTGATGCTGTACACCTCGGCGTGACCCATATGCAGGTCGCCGGACGGGTAGGGGTACATGCTGACCACGTAGCGGCGCTTCTTGTCGCTGTCATCGCCGGCCCAGCTCGGATCGGGAGCGACCAGGCCGTGGGCGTCGTAGGTGCGCCGGTCCTCCCAGACCTTGACCCAGTGCTCCAGATCGACCGGTTCCAGGTTGTCTGACGTCGTTGCCTCGTGCCGGTCCATATCATCCAACGTCTGCGAAGTAGGAGTGGCTGTCCACCCGGTTTTCCGGAGGCCGTGACTGCTTCCGTGGCCATGTTAGAGCCGGAGCTGGTCCCACTGGAGCACACCGTCGCCCAGCTCGGCCACGGTCGCGGCCAGCCCGAGCCGGGCCCTTCGCAGGTCCGGGTCGTCGGCCATCACGAACACGTCCTCGAAGAAGGTGTTGACCGGGTCGATCAGCGCTGCGGCCATGGACACGAAGCTGTTCAGGTCGCCCGCGCCGCTGAGATCGGGCGCCACCTCGCTCAGGCGCTGGTGCAGTGCCAATTCGGCGGGCTCGGACAGCACCGACGGGTCGTACCCGGGTGCGGTGCCAGCCGGGACGATCCGGCGGGCCCGCTGCAGCACCTCGGCCAGCCGGCGGAACTGCTGATCCTTCAGCAGGGGGCCCAGCTCCTTCAGCGTGCGCACGGCCGCGTAGGGACGATCGGCGTGCTTCAGCACCGCGCGCACCTGGTCGACCGCGAACCCCTCATCGACCAGGACCTGCTCCAGGCGCTTGGACAGGAAGTCCGACGCAGCCTGCAGAATCTCGGCTGACACCTCCACCGGCTGCAGCTTGGCCGCCGCGGCCAGCCCTTCGGCCAGCGACACCGCCGCCATCTCAGGCTGGCTGCGGTGCACAGCGAGCAGCCCGAGCGCCGCCCGGCGCAGGGCGAACGGGTCGCTGCTGCCGGTGGGCAGGCCGACCGTGGCAGCCAGGCCGGCCAGCAGGTCGAACCGATCGGCCATCGACAGCAGCATGCCGGGAATGCTGCGTGGCAGTTCGCCGCCGCTGGCGCGGGGCAGTTCGGCCTCGTAGACCGCCTGAGCCACGCCCGGCCGCTCACCCGCGTTCAGGGCGTAATCGCGGGCCATCGTCCCGGCCAGGCTGGTCATCTCGGTGACCAGCTGCGACCCGAGGTCGAACTTCACCAGCTCAGCGGCGCGCGCGGCGTCCTGCGCCGCATCGCCGGTCAGGCCCACAGCTAGGGCGAGCTGCCCGGCGAGCTCCGCGATCCGGCTGGCCCGCTCGGCCATCGAGCCGAGCTGGTCGGTGAAGGTGAGCCGGCCCAGCCTGGCCCGCAGATCGGCCAGCGGCACCTGCCGGTCGGCGCGGTAGAAGAACGCGGCGTCCTCGTAGCGGGCCCGCAGCACGGCCTCGTTGCCCGCCCGGACCTGATCGGGGTCGATGCCGGTGTCGATCGATCGGTTCGCCACCACCACGAAGAACGGCAGCAGGCTGCCGTCCGGATCCCGGACCGGCAGGTAACGCTGGTGCTTGCGCATCACCGCGGTCAGCACCTGCTCGGGCAGTTCCAGGTAGCGCTCCTCGAACTGGCCAAGCAGCGCGGCCGGCTGTTCAACCAGGTAGGTGATCTGGTCGAGCAAGGCGGCCTCACCGGCCAGATCGACCGTGCCCCCGCCGATCTGGCGCAGCGTGCCGCTCTGCGCCGCCATCAGCTCGGCGTCCCCGCTCAGCCGCAGAGCGGCCTCCTCGATCAGCTGCCGCCGCTGGGCCTGGTCGGCCACGATCCCGCCGTCCGCCAGCACTTCCAGGTAGCTCTCGGCGTCGGCGACGTCGACGACGGGTTGGGCCGACGTCCGGTGCAAGCGGGTCTGCCGGCCCGCGGCCAGGGTGGACATCGTGACCGGGATGATCCGGTCCCCCCACAGCGCCAGCAGCCAGCGGATCGGGCGGGAGTACGACAACTCGGGATCGTTCCAGCGCATGTTCTTGGCCGGTCGCAACGCGAGGGCCGCGCCGGCCAGCACGCCGGCCAGGACTTCCTCGGCCCGGCGGCCCTTTTCATACTTCTGAGCGACCAGATGGGGGACGCCGCCGAACTCCTGCTGCTCCAGCTGCTCGGCACCCACGCCCTGCGAGCGGGCGAATCCGGCCGCGGCCGGTGTCGGCGTACCGTCCGCGGTGAAGGCAGCGCTGACCTTGGGACCCTTCACCGTGCGGACGGCGTCCGGCTCCTGGGCGGCCACCTCCGCGATCAGTGCGATCAGCCGGCGGGGGGTGGCCAGCACGGTGATGGCGCCGTGGGCCAGCCGGGTCGCGTTCAGCCGCTGAGTCAGCTCGCGGTCCAGCTGCTGGACGGCGGCGCGGGCCTCGAACGGTGGTAATTCCTCAGTGCCGATCTCGAAAACCGCTGTGCGCGGGCCAGTTCCGGGTTCAGGGGCCATTTCCGCCGGGGCCGCCGGGGCCAGCGCGGGGGTGACGCCGAGCGGATGACCCAGGTCGTGGCGGATCTGCTCCCACAGCGCGCTGACCTGGCCGGCCATCCGGCGCATCCGGGCGAACTCGCTGGCCCGCTCGGCGGTGGAGATCACGCCCCGGCTGTCCAGCACGTTGAAGGCGTGCGAACACTTCAGCACGTAGTAGTGAGCCGGTACCGGCAGCCGCGCGTCGATCAGCCGCTGCGCCTCGGCCGCGAACAGCTCCAGCAGCTGGCGCTGAGTCTCGACGTCGGCGTTGTCCAGGTAGTACCGCGACATCTCGAATTCGCTCTGCCCGAACACTTCTCCGTAGGAGATGCCCGGCGCGTACTCGATGTCCTTGAAGTGGGTGACCTTCTGCAGCGCCATGATGATGCGTTCCATGCCATAGGTCAGCTCGACCGACACAGGGTCCAGGTTCAGGCCGCCCGACTGCTGGAAGTAGGTGAACTGGGTGATCTCCAGGCCGTCCAGCCACACCTCCCAGCCCAGCCCCCAGGCTCCCATCGCGGGAGAGGCCCAGTTGTCTTCGACGAACCGGACGTCGTGGGCGCAGGTGTCGATACCGAGCGCTTCCAGGCTGCCCAGATACAGTTCCTGCGGATTGCCCGGGTCGGGCTTGAGGATCACCTGGAACTGAGTGTGGGTCTGCAGCCGGTTCGGGTTCTCGCCGTACCGGGAATCGTCTGGGCGAACGCTCGGCTCGACGTAGCCGACCCGCCAGGGCTCTGGCCCGAGCACCCGCAGCAGGGTGGCCGAATTCAGCGTCCCGGCGCCGACCTCGGTGTTCATCGGCTGGACGGTTAAGCAGCCCTGCGCCGTCCAGTAGGCGGCAAGGCGCGCCAGCGCGTCCTGCATGGTCAACAAAAGAGGCTCCATTCGGCGCCGCAGCGAGGCCTGACGCGTCTATCGGGGTGAGAGCTGAATCTACGCGGCGTCGAGTCTAGGCCGGCCGGGGTGTGGCCGGTCCCAGCGTTCCGAACGGGAGGATCAATCGCGCGGAACCGGCTCTGGCGGCACTTGCGTTCAGGTTGGTCCTCCCCGTTGGCACGCCAATCTTCCGCCAGGATGAATCCATGCCTGCCCTGGTCTGGATGCCCGTGCTCGAAAGGCCCGATCTGCTGGGGCCCGTTCGCAGGGAGGTGGAGAACACGCCTGAGCTGGCGGGTGCGCAGGTGACGGCGATCGACCCGGCGTACGCGGGAACCGAGGAATTCTGCGAGCACTATGGAGTCAGCCCGGCCGATTGCGCGAACTGCGTGGTGGTGGCCGGGCGACGCGGCCCGGACACCACGTACGCCGCCTGCCGGGTGCTGGCCCGCCCCACGGCCGACGTGAACAATGTGGTGCGCCGGCATCTGGGTGCGCGCAAGGCGTCCTTCGCTCCGCTGGCCGAGGTGGAAGCCGCCAGCGGGCAGGCCTACGGGGCGATCACGCCGATCGGGCTGCCGCCGTCCTGGGCCATCCTGATCTCGGACGGCGTGGCCAGTCATCCGGCCGCGATCATCGGCAGCGGAGTCCGGGGGTCCAAGCTGCGTCTGCCCGGTTGCGTGCTGGCCGCGTTGCCGGGGGCCGAGATACTTCCGAGCCTGGCCATCTGATGTGTCCTTTGGCGGCCGGTCCGTTCGTCCTTCTATGAACCACCGGCAGACAACGCAGGACAACTCACTGGGAGGAACGCCATGCCACAGTACGCAGCCCTCATCTACAGCCAGGACGTCGACTGGTCCCGGCCCGAGTACGCGGAGGAGACCAAGGAGTACGCGGCCTTCGGCGCCGCTGCGGCCTCGGTCCTGCGAGGCGGTGCTGCCCTGTACCCCACCAGCACCGCCACCACCGTGCAGGTGAAGGGCGGGAAGGGTGGCGACGTCGTTACCACCGACGGCCCGTACACCGAGACCAAGGAAGCGCTGACCGGGTTCTACCTGATCGAGGCCGGCGATCTGGACGCCGCGGTGGCGCTGGCGGCCCAGATCCCGGCGGCCTGGACCGGCGGGTCGATCGAGGTCCGGCCGGTTCTCGACTTCGGCTCGCAGATGAGCTGACCGGCTGACTCAGTTGACGTTTCGTGGATGACTGCACGCGCACCCTCACCCAGCTGGTCCGGGATGAGGGTGCGCGCGTCGTCGCCACCCTGATCCGGCTGACCGGTGATGTCCAGCTCGCCGAGGACGCCGTGCAGGACGCCGCCATTCGCGCGCTGGACACCTGGCGCCGCGATGGCGTCCCGGCCAATCCCCGCGCCTGGCTGACCGTCGCCGCCCGCAACTGCGCCATCGACACGGTCCGGCGGGAGAGCAACCGTGACCGGCGGGAGGCGGAGGCGGTGCGACTGCAGAGCCTGTTCGATGCGGAGCCGCCCGGACACGAGGTGCCGGACGACCTGCTGCGGCTGGTGTTCACCTGCTGCCACCCGGCGCTGGCGCTGGAGGCTCAGGTGGCCCTGGCGTTGCGCACGCTGTGCGGGCTGACCACCGCGGAGGTGGCCCGGGCGCTACTGGTGCCGGAGCAGACCATGATCAAGAGGCTGACCCGGACCAAGCAGAAGATCGCTCGAGCCGGCATCCCGTTTCGGATTCCGCCCGCCTCGCAGCTGCCGGGCCGGGTGGCCGGAGTCGCCGCCTGCGTCTACCTGCTGTTCAACGAGGGCTACTCGGCCACCGCCCGCGATGACCCGATCCGGCCGGAGCTGGCCGACGAGGCGATCCGGCTCGGGCGGTTGCTGCACATGCTGATGCCCGACGAGGCCGCCCTGACCGGGCTGCTGGCGCTGATGCTGCTGCAGGACTCGCGCCGGCCCGCCCGGTTGGACGACCACGGTGCCGTGGTGCTGCTGGCCGATCAGGATCGTTCGCGCTGGGACCAGGCCAAGATTCGCGAGGGCGTGCTACTGACCGGTGAGGGTCTGGCCAGGACGCCGGATCGCCCGGATCCGTACGTGGCGCAGGCCGCGATCGCCGCCTGCCATGCGCTGGCCGCGTCATCGGCCGAAACCGACTGGCCGGCCATCGTCTCCTGGTACGACGTGCTGCTGCGGGTGCAGGACTCCGACGTCGTCCGGCTGAATCGCGGCGCGGCGATCGCGGAGCGGGACGGCGCTGCGGCCGGACTGGCCGAAATCGATTTGCTCACCGGGCTGGGCCGCTATCCGTTCTGGCATGCTTCCAGGGCGGTCCTGCTGGACCGGCTCGGCCGGACCGCCGAGGCGCAGGCCGCCCGGCAGGCCGCCCTGGCCCTGGACACCAACTCGGCGCTGCGCCGGTTCCTCCAGGCTGATGGCTGATCGGGCGAGTCGCTCTGGTCAGCGGTCCAGCAGCGCGGTGGACACCGTCCAGAGGCGTTCGGCGAGGGCTGGTTCGAGGGCCCAGGCTTTCACGCCGTGCGGGTGGTCTGCGAGCTCGGCGTCGTTGGGCACCGGGTAGGCCTCCTGGCAGTCGTCGAGGTAGTGACCTCCGGTGAAGGCAAATTCCGGCGACACTGCGGCGACCATGGTTGTAGCGGCACCTTGCTCGATCGTCTTGTATCTGAAGACGCCGGCCGCCTCGGCGGCGTCGAGCGACTCCTTCTGCCGCGCCGTGAAGTTGCGCTGCAGCCCAGTGGCCACCCCGCCGGGGTTCACCGCGTTCGCGACGATGCCGGCGTCCGCCCACCGCCGGGTGGCTTCGACGGCGAACAGGGAATTCGCCGTCTTGGACTGGGCGTACGCGATCTGCGGGTCGTAGCTGCGGTGCTCGAAGTGAAGGTCGTCGAAGTCGACGCCGGCCCGCATGTGCGCGGTCGAACTGAGCGACACGATCCTCGCGCCGTGCCGCTGCGAGGCACCACCGGCCAAGGCGTCGTGAAGCCCCGTCGCGAGGGCGAAATGGCCGAGATGATTGGTGGCGAACTGCAGCTCCCAGCCTTCCTCGGTCCGGTCGAGGCCGCCGGTGACAAGCCCGGCGTTATTGACCAGCAGGTGCAGCACGCCGTCCCACGAGCTGATGAAGCCAGCCACGGACTGAGGGCTGGCCAGGTCGAGCCTCATCACCTGGGGACTGGTCGCGGCCCCGGACCGCTCGACCGCCTGGGCGACGGCGTGGCCCACCTCGATGTTGCGCACGGCGAGAGTGACGTCCGCGCCCGCCGCGGCGAGCGCTCGGGCGGTCTCGGTGCCCAGCCCGGACGAACCGCCGGTCACGATGGCGCGCACGCCGCTCAGGTCAGTACCGGCCAACACGTCATCGGCGGTGCTGGCCGCGTCGAATCGAGTCCTGAGCAGAGGCGAAGTCATGCCGCTACTGTACGGAGTAGACAACTTCTGTAAAGTTCGTTCAGCTCTGGGAGTGGGCGCATGCGGGCTGGCACGCACGACGCCGGCGATCCGGTCGCTGCCGGCCCGGACCGGCGTGCAGCGGTCCTGGAGTCTGCGCTTCTCACCTTCGCCCGGTTCGGGTACAAGACGTCGATGGAGGCCATCGCGCGGGAGGCGCGTATTTCCAGGCCTGGCCTGTACTTCCTGTTCAGCTCCAAGGACGAGTTGTTCCGCGCTGCCGTCACGCACGCCCTGCTGGAGGACGTGATCGCTGCCGAAGGCATCCTGAACGAGACCGCGCGAGCGCTGCCGGAGCGCCTCCTGGACGCGTTCGACCGGTGGACCGGCCGATACCTGGGGCCGATGACGCGACACGTCACCGCGGTGATCGAGGACAATCCCGATCTGCTCGGGTCGATCACTGAGTCAGCACCCGTGCGCTTCGCTGAACTGATCACCCGCGCCATCGCTGCGGAGGCAGGCCCGGAACATCAGCAGCGAGCACTGGCGGTCGCGCAGACGCTGATCAGTACCTCCATCGGGATCAAGCACCAAGCCGGGGATCGGCCCACCTACCTACACCGTCTCGAGATCGCGATCGGGCTGCTCCTGCCCTGAGAACCCGGCGCCCGAGTGGATCAGCCGAGTACGGGCACCCCGGCCAGGGCCTGCTCGAGCTGCTGGTCCGAGAGTCCCGAATCGATCATCCGCCCGTGCAGGTAGTCGTCATAGGCGGCGAGGTCGAGCAGGCCGTGCCCGCACAGCGCCGTCACGATCACCTTCTCCTCGCCGGACTCCTTGCAGGCCAGCGCCTCGGTCATCGTCTCGGCCAGTGCGTGGGTGGGCTCCGGAGCGGGGACGATGCCCTCGGTCCGGGCGAACCGGATCGCCGCGTCGAAGCAGGCGGTCTGGTCGATCGCGGTGGCCTCCATCAGGCCCAGCTCGTAGACGTGGGACAGCAGCGGGGACATGCCGTGATAGCGCAGGCCGCCGGCGTGGATCGGGTCCGGTACGAAGTCGTGGCCCAGGGTGTGCATCTTCATCAGCGGCGTCATCCCGGCCGTGTCGCCGAAGTCGTAGCGGTATTCACCGCGGGTCAGCGAGGGACAGGAGGCCGGCTCCACCGCGCGGATCACCGGGTTCATCCGCCCGGCCAGCTTCTCCCGGATGAACGGGAACGACAGCCCGCCGAAGTTCGACCCGCCGCCGGTACACCCGATCACCAGGTCGACCTCGGTCTCACCGGCCATCCGCAGTTGCAGCAGCGCCTCCTCGCCGATGATCGTCTGGTGCATCAGCACGTGGTTCAGCACCGAGCCCAGCGAGTACTTGGTGTCCTCGCTCTGCGCCGCGACCTCGACCGCCTCCGAGATGGCGATCCCGAGTGAGCCGGTGTGGTCCTGCGGGAAGGCGCGTCCGGCGCCGGTGAGCTGGGACGGTGAGCGGTGGACGGTGCCGCCGAATGTCTCGATCATGGCGCGCCGGTAGGGCTTGGAGTCGTAGGAGCCGCCGACCTGCCAGACCTCGCACTCGAGCCCGAAGACCGCGCAGGCGAACGCCAGCGCTGTTCCCCACTGGCCGGCTCCGGTCTCGGTGGTCAGTTTCCGGACACCGGCCTGGGCGTTGTAGAACGCTTGCGGCACGGCGGTGTTGGTCTTGTGCGAACCGGACGGAGAGACGCCCTCGTACTTGTAGTAGATCCGTGCCGGAGTGTCCAGGGCCTGCTCCAGCCGGTGCGCCCGGTACAGCGGCGACGGGCGCCAGAGCCGGTAGACGTCCTGGACCTCCGGCGGGATGTCGATGTACGACTCGCCCGACACCTCCTGCATGATCAGCGCCATCGGGAACAGGGGCGCCAGGTCGTCCGGGCCGATCGGGTGGTGGGTGCCCGGATGCAGCGGCGGCGGAGGCGGCTGCGGGAGATCGGGAATGATGTTGTACCACTGGGTCGGCATCTGCGATTCGTCCAGCAGGTACTTGTGCTGCTTGACCTGGGTCAGCTCTGCGGTCAACGCGACCTCCACGGGCTCGTGCCGGCTCGCTCGCCGGTGATCAGCGCAGCGTAAGCCGGCTCCGATGAAACCGTCAGCACTCATCTGACCCGCAGATGTATCCGGCCGCCCGGCGCAAGAAGGTGCACCCGCGGCGCTGGGCCGGCTGTCTGTGCTGGTCAGCACCTGATCGCGGCTGTTTCGGGCCGGGGTGACGCCCGGGGGTACATGCCCTGGCCAATCTCGTACTCGGCCGATGCGGCGGATCGATCAGGGAGGGGCTGACCGATCCGCCAACGCCGGTCACTGGTTCACGGAGGGCGGATCGATCAGGGAGGGGCTGACCGATCCGCCAGAACCGGTCAGGAGCTGAAAGAAGGGAGCCGGATGCCTCGCGAGCTGCCGGAGATCGGGCGGCGGGGAGACGGGATCGACGTGCTATCCGGAGGGGACGTCGATCCACGGACTGGCCGGCTGCTCTCCATCGCCGAGCTGCAAGCCCGGTTCGAGGCGGCGCGGGTGCAGAACGGGTCGTCCGGCCGGGCCACGATCAGGCTGGTTCACCGGCTCACCGAGTTGCCGGAGCAGACCGACCGGCTGGCCGAGCCCGACCCACCCACCTCTGCTGCGTCCAGTGGCCCGGGTGCGTTCAGTGGCTCCGCTGGCCCGCGCCAATGGTTCGCGATGATCTCGGCCGAGCCGCCGCCCCCTCCGGCAAAATCGCTGGGCGAGCT